>NZ_VJOT01000043.1 GCF_011087585.1 Neochlamydia sp. AcF84 | reverse complement strand
TGCGCAGCTCCTTCCTTATTTAGCGTCTGTAAAAGATGGCATCATCTGCTGGCTTCTGAAGTGATGCCTTCTCTTTATAAACAAATAGGTAAAGTACATGTTTCCCAAGAGGATATTAACAAGCAGGCTTTTATCTTAGGTAGGATTTATAAGCTAGAAATTAGGCTTTCTGAAACAGCAAAGGTAAATGCAATCTTTAGGCAAATCTTTACTTTAGCTAGTTCTCTTTCTCCTCTAGAATTTAAAGGAAAGACTGAAAAAAATTATTTTACTTTAGCTAACTACTCATCTTATCTTGTAAATATTAATCGCCTTTTACTTTGGAAAAAACTTCCTGGTGGGGAAGAATATTTAAGTCAAGAAAAAATCAAGTATTTACCTTTAGAAAAACAAGGGGAGCTTTTTAGAGGTTGGATTGAAGAAAATTGTAAAAATACCACAGCTTTAGATTTATCTAGAGTAGGCTTGACTTATTTACCCCCGGAGATAGGCCAATTGCCTAATCTGCAATGGCTTATGTTAGATCATAACCAGCTCACTAGTCTGCCTACAGAAATCGGGCAGCTGTCTCGATTACAAGCGCTTTACTTAACTCAAAACCAGCTCACCAGTCTGCCTGCAGAAATTGGGCAGCTGTCTCAGCTGCAAACGCTGGCCTTAAATCAAAACCAGCTCTCCAGCTTTCCTGCAGAAATAGGGCAGCTATCTCAGCTGCACTGGCTTTACTTAAATCAAAACCAGCTCACCAACCTTCCTGCAGAAATAGGGCAGCTGTCTCAGCTGAAAGGGCTTCAATTAAATCAAAACCAACTCACCAGCTTTCCTGCAGAAATCGGGCGGCTATCTCAGCTGCACTGGCTTTACTTAAATCAAAATCAGCTCACCAACCTTCCTGGAGAAATCGGGCAGCTGTCTCGATTACAAGCGCTTTACTTAACTCAAAACCAGCTCACCAGCCTTCCTGGAGAAATCGGGCGGCTGTCTCAGCTGCAATGGCTTGATTTAACTCAAAACCAGCTCACCAGTCTGCCTGCAGAAATCGGGCAGCTGTCTCAGCTGCAATGGCTTGATTTAACTCAAAACCAGCTTACCAGCCTGCCTGGAGAAATTGGGCAGTTGTCTGAGCTGGAATGCCTTGACTTAAATCAAAACCAGCTCACCAGTCTGCCAGCAGAAATCGGGCAGCTGTCTCAGCTTACCAAACTTGAATTAGCGGAAAATCCTTTGAAAGATATTGCAGAAAAAATAAGGCAGCGTTTTCCATTGTAGAATGGTTGTAAGTACTTTTTAATTTGGGGAGGGCTAAAATGAAATAAAAAATTTTTAGCCATCTTATCTTTAAACAAGCCATCCAAACTTAAATCAAAACCAGTTCACCAGTCTGACAGCAGAAATCGGGCAGCTATCCAATTGGTGGGATATCTCTCCCTTGTCGGCAAACATTTTGCCAAAAATGTCTGCCGACAGATCAGACACAGGGACTTGGGTCTCCACATTTCATGGTGTTAACATATAAACCAAACATTTCCCCTCTATCATTAATAGCTAAGTGTAATTTAAATCCATAGAAGTGCCCTATAGAATTTTTTTTCCTTTTTGCTATTTTTTTTAAAAACTAGGAAGGGAGTGGATACGACGGGTATGACATACTGCCAATAGAGTAGAAGTGATAAATTAAATGCCTGTACACTCCTTTAAACAAGCTTGTGAATAAATAAAAAGAGAAAACAAGCATGTCTTCTTTAAAGTGATAAACTTATGATAGGAAAGAACAAGAGGAAGATATTTTTTCAGCGACGGAATGACTTATCGCCTATGGTAATCTTTAAATGTTCTATAGCCACTTTTATGAAACGATAACACTACTCATCGCCTCGCTTAATGATAATTTTGGCCCTCTATTTCTTTTATTGTTTTTCCCACTAGCGATTCTTAAATAGCTTTCAAACCATATTGTGTGCCATTAACCTCTGATTGCTTACAAAAATCATCCTTATCGCAAAAAATGGAGATTAATCAATGGACATCTTTTTCAAACATTTCGACCTTCTAGCTTTAAGTTTTTTAAGTGCAAAATACTTTTAAAACCTGTGAAGGCCTTTTTTCCAACTATTTCCTTATTCGATAACTCGTGTTAACTTACCAAAAATTTCTTTTCGACGTTTTTAGCAGGTGGAGTAGGTAGTAGATGCAAATACAAAAATCAAACAACTGAGGGCTAATTTAAAGGGATGAAAAAGTTAAAAAAAGAAGGAAAGCTTCTAAAGCTTGTACGAATACAGTCTAGCTTATTCTTACTTCTATTAAAAATAAAAATGATCAAAATTAATTGCCCTAAATGAAAAAATTTTACCCTCTAAAGCTTTTTTTCTATTTCTTTCTCTAGTATTTTCATGAGCAAGATTATTGGAATAGAATCTTATTACTTTCTCATCCAAGGGATACAGGTTTATTTTTCCTTTAGTAGGAATTACCTTTCTAGCGCAAGGGCGCTTTTTTCTTCTATCCGTTTTAGAAGCATTTGCATAATTTCTAAAAATAATCCCTCATTTAAATCATCATTATGAAAAAATTTATCGTAAAAAGTTCTTAATACTTCTTGGAGATGAATTTCATCCACGCTTGCCATCCACAAACCCCATTTACCCAATTGATTAGCCCAAAAGCTTTGATTTTCATTAACAAAGAAATTAATTAAATCGTACAAGATGGTGGCAGTCAGTGATAAACCCTGCTGAAATTTTCCTTCCATCTTAGCTTCATTCTCTTTTATTTTTTCTGCGGAGGTGCCCATTTTTTTAAACTTTACCGCTCGCCGAATTTCTTCTAATTCCTCTTTCAGTCTTATAATTTTTTTGTTGTGCTGCTCAGCTTTATGATTATCCTCTGCCGCCTTCAGTAGATTTCTTTTATCTTCAATCTGACGCTTTAATTGTTGTTTTTTAACCTTTAAGGTATTCAAAGTTTCAGGATTTAATAAATTTTTTATAAATTGATCATTTAGATAATTTTTATTAAGAGCTTGAGCCATTAAATCAGTAATTCCTAAAATAGAAGCTCGAACAGGATGCATGGCTGGTACTAAAACAGCTGTTAACGCATTTCTAACTCGAGAAGTCTGTGTAATGTGCTGTATAAACGTCTCTAGGAACGTAATCTTAGATGCGGTGGGATCGCCTCCTAGCTTACCCATTTTGATAATATTAGCAATCATGTCTACGTAAACCGTTTGTTTATCGTTGGCTCCTATGAAGAAGTTGTTTAAAGTAGTATCAATATCCACAGCTTCCAAGGTCGCATCAGGAGAGATTTTACGCAGCACTTTTTGCTTTTCTCTAAGTTCTGTAACTATTTTTTCTAATAGGGGATTAAGATAAATGAGAAAGTATTCATGGCTTGCAGGGTCTAATTCCATTTCAGGATGTTTTTCGTAGATTTTCTGCAGCAGGATCTCAGCAATCCTTTTTACAGCTGCTCCGCTAGTTGGATCCTCAATTAAGAGCCTTAGTTGGGAGTGAGAAATGTCTCCAATATGATACTTTGCTAAAAATGCTAGGGTAAAATCAATTAAAATATTAGGTAGATGGTTTTCTAGAAAATCCACCTCGCTAATTTTAAGCGCCTTCCACGAACATTTAAGTCTACTTGAACAAGACTCCCATAATTCCTCAACAAGCCTTCCTTTAAGCCGGGGCTGCAAATGACTCTCAAGCATCATGGCGAAAAAGTAGGTGGAGTGTTGTTCATTGATAGTCATAGTATAAGAAACAAAAGATCTTATTATTTCTTTATGAATAAGAGAAAAAGTTTCTGCCAGGAACTCCATCCGTTTTTTTTCTTCGGATAAAATTGTAAAAATTCCTTTCAATTGCTGAGCTAAGACTTTGGTGGCATTTTGTCTAACTACATTAAGAATAAATTTTTTGCTAATCTTAACAACCGTGGTGTTTATGGTATCAATTTTGCTAGCAAATTTTGGTGGAAGCAAAGATTTAAGAAATTGGTGAAGCTCTTTCCCCATATTTTGAATTTCAGGCTCGATAATGATGTTGTCTAGTAGCTCTTCAAAAGCATCTAGTACTATAACCTTCCCTTCCACAAGTTCTTGATGGCCTGTTGGTAAAGCATAATTAAGAAGCTTTTCAACAAGGGGTAAGAAAAATTTATTTTCTTCTACAGCCTTATACCCTTCTATATCTTCTTTTTTTATATGAGAAGGAATATCAATTAAAACGCGTGCTAAAGCAGGTAGATTGTATCGAGGCTCTCCCGTCGTATCCTTAGCTATTAGCTCTCTCGCTATATGCTTGCGCCAAACAGCTTCATTTTCTTTTCCTTTAACTAGGGATAAGCTGGCGCCAACAATTTTTTCTGCTTTAATTAAATTAACTAACTGGTTATTAATCATTTGCGCTGAATTATCAAAAAGGTTTTTATAGTCTTCGTCAGTAATAAGATTAATTAAAGTAGCTATACGATTAAAAAGCAGCGAAGATAAGCGCTGCATATTATTAGTTAAATGGCGCTCTACCATACCAGAGAGCTTATTTTCTAAAAAGTATTGAAATTCATCTATGTGACTTTCCAATTTATATCTAATAAGCCACTGAACGGCCGCAACATAAAATTTAGAAACCATAATATCATATTTTACATCACGAGGACCGGTATATTCTGCTAAAGAATGAATTTCTTCCGAATGGTTATACTTTTGGCTTGCCCATTGGCGAATGGGCTCCAAATAAAGCTGTAAATCATCATTCGTTGTTACGAGATTCATTTTTCGCACATAAGCTTCCATCTTATCGAACACGCCTTCTTTGAGGGCCCCATCTTTATCTTTTAGCTCTTTAAGTAAAATATTAAAAAAGCTTTTGGTGGAGGTATCAAGCTCAAACTTATAACCGTGCTTTATAACTTTTTTAAGAATAGTATTGACCCACGGAGAAATGATTTTGGTTATCCAATCTAATACTTGAGGGATGCTCTGCGGAAGATTTTGAGCATTCCTTTCTACGGTATGGGTAAGGGGTCGTATTTTCTCCTGAAAGATTTCTTGGCTAATTCGTGACATGAAATCATCAACAAACTTGCCTACTTTTTGTAAAGAAGGATTTAAATCATGAATGTCTTCCTTAAAAAAGAAGTTGTAGTTTAGTTGTCCCGTCTCTGGTTCATTCTCCACTATTTTTATCTCTTGGATGGCACTGACTGCTTCTACCGAAGGCGTAGAGGGAACAGTTAGAGCGGGGGCAGGAGTTGCTTCTTTGTCCTTATTTATGTATTCCATCAGTTTAATTTGTTTACCGCTTAAGCTTATTTTCTTTGTTCTAAATAAGTTAAATAAACGGGCAAATATTCCAACTATAAAACGGCGAATTTTTCCCCATGTAGATAATCTTTCCCCTGTCAGGGGAATTTCAATCTTTAGGGGTGGAGTTTGGCGAGATTGTGCGGTCACAGGCACAGTGATATGATCAATTTTCAGCTGATTGTTGGGATGCAATAAAGGCTTTACTTCGCGGTTGAGCGCCGTGGTCATATGGATAGCTGATAATGAGGTTAAAAGAATTTTATTGAGCAAATGCTCATTAAATGACTGGCGGCCAATAGTCTTAGCAATGACTCTGAGAGCTGTTTGTCCAATCTTATCAGCAGTATTTCCTACCAGGTAACGAAAAATAAATTTGCCAATTAGAGGCATTTTTTTCTTTGCTTTGTAAAGCATCATGTCGTAACCCAGTCTTGCGACTTTATCTACTTCTACAGAAAGATTTTTCTGAGCTTGGATTACTTCTTTTTGATGCTTATTATCTTCTGCTAATATTTCCTCTTTTAACTTCAAGTTATGTTGTAAAAGTTTTTTCATGCTTAGCAACTGATTAAGCAATCTGTCATCATTGCTATTAAAGCCAACTTTTTCTTCTACTTGCTTTATTCGTTCTTCTATAGCCTGTATATCTAATTCAAGCTCTTCCAAGGAAGGATATTGCTTGATCAATTTCTTCATAACCTCTCGATCAAGATATTTATCTTCCATCAAAGGAATTAGGCGATTAAGACCAGGCCTGTAGGATTGACGAAGATTATGCAAAGAGCTAGTAATCAGCTTACTGGACATATTGCGTATGGTTTTTAGGTTAAACAAACGCGGAAGAAAATTGCCAAATTGGCCTACACGCAAACCTACGTCAATAAAATTGGCAAAATGAGGGTTATTGCCTTTTGCATTTTCTTCTTTGTAATAGGCTTTGATAATTGCAACAACTGATCTTATTCCATCTTTCTTAGGATCTCTTTTCTTTACTTTTTGGATCAGTTTGACGATTTCATCTAGACGTATTTTAACAATATTAAAAAAGGCCTCTTCTTTTTCTTTAGAAAATCCGTAAAGTTTTCCTTCTTCGTTAGCCAATTGAAACAAAAGCTGCAAAAGTTTTTTCTCCGCTGCTGCATGGGGAAGCTTGTAAAAATAAGGAGCAAGCTTATTAAGATTATGGTAAATGAGATCATCTGCAAAAGATTGCACCATCATGTCTACCGTAGCCGGTAATATGCTGCTTGTCATTACAAGATTAAGCTCTTCAGGATTCGACGTTTGTTTAATAAGGAGCTCTAATGCTTCGTTAAAGCCTATTTTGATTAATTCAGAGCACCCATCCAAAGCTAGCTCTTTAAAATCACTAGCGTTTTTACCTAAGTCAACCAATTCAGTGTATTGTTCAGGAGTTAAAACCATTTGAGCTATCTCTTTAGCTTCATTGAACAGCTCAGTAAATTCTTCAGGAAGTTTTATGGTAGATAATAGGTTTTCTAAGCCCTTGACATGCTTACCATTTTCGATAACATCAGGTAAAAGAGTATTTAAAAAAAGCTTAGAAATTTCTTCTGTCGTATTATTTTCTATTACAAATTCTTTGCTGCCATTAAGCGCGAGGAAGGTTTTAAATAAAACATCTTCCTCAATTGCAGGTACTCCCCCCATTTCGTGAAGTTTTTGTAAATATTTTTTACAAAGATTATAGTCTCTAATCTCTTTTTGAGTTTCAGGCTTGCATGTAATAACCCGTTGAGCATACTTTTCAAGTTTTGCATGCTCGCTAGCAGCTTTTTCTGCTTCTTCATAGCTATCAGCCACATTTGTAAGGTGATTGCTTATGACCTCGACTATCTTATCGAATAGCACAGTAAATTGCTCATCGCCCATATTGTCTAAAATTTCAGCTAGGCGCCCAGAGACCAAATCAGTTATATTTCTAGCATTCTCTTTTAGGGAAGCTTCAACAATGAGAGGGAGCCTGTTTTGGAGAATGTGATTGGCTTTATTTTTGTAAAAAATAATTTTCTTTTCCACTAGCAAATGTAAAGCTTGTTGGAAAACATAATTAATCATCTCTTCTGAAGGCTTGTAAGGCTCATCATTAAACAAGCTAAGAAGTGATTGTGTATGATTAGATTCAAAAAGCCAATCTACAATTTTAGCACTGCAAACCTCTAAGTGTTCTTTAATATTTTTTTGAGGTAAACTTTCAGAAGCAGGTGGAAGCACAAAATCAACTTTACTATCCATCTTATTTAACAATTCTGCCTCGAAGGCCAGATGAAACTCTTTACGCTCCTTAAAATCTAGAGGTTGAACATCCTGCACTGCCCAGCCCAGCAATTTATCAATTTGCTCTATAGCCTTTTGATTAACTTCAAATTTTTGAATTAATTCAAAAATAGGCTTTACGGAAAGACTGCCAATCTTAATAGCTTGTTGGGCTAGATCGCTGACAATACGAGGTACTTCTTCCGATTTCTCATTTACCCATTTTACAGGGGAAGCGATGTACTGTTCATGGATGCATTCCATCGCTAGTTGAGCGAGTTGGCGGGAAAAATCCCTCATACCCTCCAATGACTCATTAAAATGTGAGGGAGCTTCTTTATTAGAACAAGCAACAACTTCAAGCTTATGGGGAAATTTATAAAGTTGAGTGTGTTTAAATTTCTCAATTATCCTTAAATCTCTTTTAGTTAAAGGAACGTTATATAATTTTCCACAGCTTAAAAAGCGCGTAGTGTGGCGCCATACTCTAGCAATCCCCTGAGAAAAAGAAGGGTGAAGGCGATCTTTTTGAGGATTAGAACTTGGCGCAGGTACAGCTAGCTTAGCAGGCTTGATAGAAGGGAGAGGATGCATAAATTCACTTAAATTTAAATTATAGTTTTACCATTGTAGTATATTAGATTTAACCTTTAAAGTAAATTAACAGTAGATTAAGTTCTTATAAATTTATGCCCGATTAAATGCCAACTAAGCATTTTTTAATATTTTTTAGACTTTTTTATTTTTAGGGCGGGGGTGAGGATTGACAAATCCGTAGAATTTTTTTCTGAACATTCGTTTAATTTATAGAACCGTTCTAAATGGGGAGGTGACCAGGAGCATTGCCCTACTTAAATCATTACTGCCAAACAGGTAATGCAAACAAAAATATTACAGTAAAATGAGTTGGGTGCAAGCGTGTTTGGCTAGCTGCAGGCCTATAGAATCCTCCCTCTACAGGTTAGCATTTTTCTGTGGCAGCTTACTTGCGTACATCCTCCTATTAAAGCCTTTCTTCCAATTGCAAAATATCAAAAGCTTATTTCTATAATTTCCTTTTTAGCAATAGAAAAAATTAACAATTAAAAAATATTTATAACTATATTCATTAAAACTTAAAAATCGCTACCCTTACTGATCGAAGAAAAATTAAAAAAATCTGTAAACTACTAAATCGACCTTTAAGGCATCAAGCATAAAAATATCACTCTTAAGTCCTTGTTTTTCTATCTTGTTATCTTAAAACTAGTCTATTGCCTGTAATATTTTCTTTATTTGCGTCGGGCGAATCTATATAAGGAAAAATTACTATAAAATTTAATTTATAAGGCCATCCTATATGTTAACTACCCATTTTAAAGCAGCACAGGAAGGAGCCCTTGCCTCTTCTTACATTAGCTTTGAAGACTTACAAGATGCTGATAAAACTCCTCTTCAATATCAACGGATTTTTTTAAGAAAAATGGAAGAGCTTGCTGCTATTATTGAGAGATTTAATAATTTGGATTTGGATGTAGTGGAAGCATGGGATGCCATCCGCGGACAGATCATTCGTTTAAATTTATCGGTTAAAAATGAAAATAAAATTTACGAATTGTTTAAAGAAAAGTTGTCATTACACGCTGAGTTGGAATTAAGAAAAGAGCGTTTAGAAGTACATTTCTCAGATTTGGAATGGAAATTTAGGTTTAAACCGCATAGTGCTGAAAACAGCTTTAAAATAGCTTTCAAAAGGTTAAAATTTTTTACCCATTACTACTCTTCGCCTAAAGAGCAGGAACACCCCTTCAATACCGAATGGTTATATCAACGGATCACTACAATTCATTGCAGCCACGAACATCAAAAAGAGCTGCTAAGGCTTATCTTTAATATCTGGTCTAACAGAGAAGGAGATCCCCCACTAATATACCAATTACGCATTCAAATGGCAGCCCTTGAAAGTTATGTCAATACCTTATCTTCTTTATCTATTGAAGAACAAAAAAGTGAAGAAACTCACACTTATAAGACGCTCTATGATAAGATTATCCTTACTTGCCAACAGCTAATCTTAAAATATAAGCAAAAAAGTTTAAGGGATGAGGAATGGGACTTATTTTGTAGCGAAATCTGTAAAGTTCCTCTTAAATATTCGGATGAAAAAGAACTATGGGAATTTATCTCCGAGCAATTGAAGATGAGTGTTGCCGAAATAAGGTATCAACGCTATCTGTGGCAATATAACGCTTATTCTAATGGTAAATGCTTTAGAAAAGAAAAATTTGAGACCCTACTTTTTACTCTTGAAGATCTTTCTAGTTGCTATGCTCAAGGAACTTTAGAAAAAGCCAAATGGGATTTGTTATGCGAAAAAATAGTTCAGGAAAGCTTATTACCGCTAGGACAAAAGCAAGAATTAATTGAAGTATTTTTAAGAACGTGGAAGACCCCTTCAGACTCATGGCTATCTACTTTTTGGCATATTCCTAATTTTTTAGCAAGCTATTGGAAAGAGGAAAAAGACGAGGGAAAAGTCATTTGGAGGGACGAAAAGATTTTTACTCTTTTAAAATCTATGCATGAATGGGTAGTAAATAACGAAGCTTTCATCCATGACAAGCTCTCTAATAGGCCTAATCACTCCCCTCTTATCCAAGAAAAAGTAGAAGAATTGATAAAACTTTTAACGGATTTGCGGCTGCCGCTTTCGAACGATATTGGATCTAAGATTTGTAAATCCCCTGTCTATAATCAGATGAGGAAAGAATCTCATATAGCTTGCCTATCCAAATTGCGAGAGATATTGAAAGACGCTAAAGATGATTTTGAATTATACAAATCGCTAGGTGAAGAATCAGCTAGTGGTTATGCCTTGGTGCTAAAGCAGCTGTGTGATCACATGTTTACAGAGATTAATGGCGTGGCATTAATGAGAAAGGCCTTGAAAGAAATAATGCCTATAGGATTGGAAGAGTTAATTAAAAAAGAGACGCGCTTTATAGTTTATAGGCAAAGCAATCTTTTATTGTTACCTATAGAAGTCCAACACGCCGCTATAGTAGCTTTACCCCCCCACTATAAGCTTCCATTGCTCGATTTGTTAGGATGGAAAACCCTGAAATATAAAGATCATCATCAGCAGTGTAAGATTCCCTACAAGATTTTAAACCTCAAAGTTAGCCAAAAAGATGGCTCAGAAAAAATAGTAAATTTTCATCGCTTTGCTAGACCTACTTCGAAAACAGGCTTAAACCCTGAATTTGATACTTTTTCAGCAGGTTCGCGCCGCTTATTATTAATCAATTTGCAAAGCAAAACTTTTAATAAACATGAATCAGAAAGAGCTAAAACTGATGCATTGATAAGCCTTAACCGTGAAAAATGGCTATCAACTTTTGTGGCTATTTTCCCCTTAAACCATTCGGCCCTATTCTATCCTAAGGAAGAATACATGGATCCGGCCCCTCACATTCCTCGTTATAAAACAACGCAAGCCTTTATGGCTGCCCTGATGGAGAAAATTATTTCTCCAGGAATAGCAGAAGAATCAAGTAATCGGGCTGACTATGTATTTCCCAAAGCGTGGAAGATCAGCCTGGAATTCAAGGAATTGGCCACTAAATGTATGTATGAAGTAAAGGAAATTTTTTTTAAAGATGTAGATCCCTTGATGCAAAGCCATCGACATATTTTTATTAAATTGTTTAATGCTCGCCTTATATTAGCCCTTCTACCCTTTATGAAAGCCGATGCTTTTGCTTGCTTCTCTTCTGATGCGACAGATCGAACAGATATTGTAGTGAGCCTCTTGCTTAAAATGGTATTAATCATGTGTGATCTAGAAGAAAAACCGATTTATCAAGAAGAGAAAGAATCTCCTTTATGGAAAGAAGTGCTGGCAATTTTTGAGGCTTCTACCCTGGTAACAGCTCCACGCCAGCTTCATAAAAATATTTTAGGCTTAATGCAAGCATTCGAAATATTCGATAAGCCAGGAGTTAGAGAAAGACTTCGCCATGCAAAAGAGCTAATAGGTGTTAAGAGTGCTGAGTTTCCTTTTATTTACAAGAAAGAGGAATGGCAAATTGAAACTCTGCCACATGAGAAAAGGGAAGATTAGCTAAACCCCTAAAAGTGATTTAACTAAACTGAGAATGAGAAGAAAAGGTATTTGTAAAAATTTAATTATATACTTTCAAACTACTTCTCAAGCTACTTTTTATGTAATCTCATGCTTTATAAAATTGCATTCAGTAAATAAAGAGGCAATTTTTAAAGGATTAGGTATGCAGACTTGGTTTTTTCAAAGCGTATTACTTTCTTAAAAATTATAAATATATCATCTAAAAAAGGTTTCATTCATGGGAAGCTAGCTTGCTTCTTAAAAAGATCGCTGTTATTAAATATAGCAGGGATTAAAGAGCTGCTGCAAAATATAGGACCTGCATTACAACGATAAAATTATAATAATATGGCCAATAAAATAATTGAAATAAAAGATATCAAATAAAAAATGAAACAATGCTTTTAATAAAAACTTAACAGATTTAAGGCTTTGCCTTTAAAATCAAAAAAATAAGCCTAGCCTATAAGATAGGCGGAATGCTTACACATCTCCTACCCTCTTAAAGGCTTAGGCCATGGTCGAAACTCTTTAATTTTAAATCCTCCCCTATTTACCTATCCATGAAAGATAGCTATTTTATATACAAGAAAACTTAACTTTTTTAAACTCACCTATTTAGATAGACACCCAATAAGCCTTTAAATTTTCAACCTATCACAATGTTTAACAATTTATTAGGCACAAAAACAATCTTTTGTACAGTTTGACCTTCTAAATATTTAGTAACCAAAGGATTTTTTTCCGCGGCCTCAAGGATTGCTTCTTGGGATATATCAATAGGTAGCGTTAATCTAGCCCTAAGCTTACCATTAATTTGAACGATGTAAGTAACATGCGAATCCACTAAATAATTTTCATTAATTTGGGGAAACGGGGCAAAAGATAGAGCTTCTTTACAATCTAGTAACTCCCAAATTTCCTCTGCAAGATGAGGAGCAAACGGCATTAAAGCTTGCGTGGCCATCTTAACGACTGAGCGAGGATATAAAGGCAATTTTGTAAAGTCATTTATAAATTCCATCATTTTGGCAATAGCGGTATTGAATTGTAAAGCTTCAATATCCTTTTCTACTCCATGCACTAGGCGATGGCCTAATTTAAAAGCTTCTTCGGAATCTTCATAGGCTAGCTTATCTGAGGTAGCCATTTCATAAAAACGAACAAGAAAACGTCGGCAACCGCTCACCGCTTCTGAACTCCATACCTTCTCTTTATCTAAGGGCCCTAAAAACATTTCATATAATCGCAATGCATCGGTACCATATTCCTCAATCACGTCATCCGGTGAGACACCATTAAGCTTAGATTTAGACATCTTATCAATCTGGCTTTTAAGCTCTTCCCCTGATTGCCGATGAAAGTAATGGCCTTCTCTTTCGATCACCTCTTCAGGTGCGACATAAGTTCCTAAACTATTTTGATAGGAACGTGCTACCATTAAACCTTGATTGCGCAAAGCCTTAAAAGGCTCACAAAAGCTGACATATCCGCAATCGAAAAGTACTTTATGCCAAAAACGAGCATACAAAAGATGCAAGACAGCATGCTCTACTCCTCCTACATACATATCCACAGGACCCCAATATTTTTCTGCTTCTTGGCCCCAGGCTTGTTGATCATTATGCGGATCACAAAATCGTAGATAATACCAACAAGATCCTGCCCAATTAGGCATTGTATTTGTCTCTCGTCGAGCCTTTTTACCTGTTTTATTATCATGGATATTTATCCAGTCTTCTACTTTACCTAAGGGGCTTTGGCCATCGCCTAAGGGTTTATAGTTAGACACGGCTGGCAACGTTAAAGGAAGCTCGTCTATTTCCAGGACACGCTTTGTCCCATCTTCAAAATGCAAAATAGGAAAAGGTTCGCCCCAATACCTTTGGCGCGAAAATAGCCAGTCGCGCAATTTATAAGTAACCGTACTTTTACCTATCCCTTTTCTTTCTAGCCACTCCATGATCTTTTTTGTGGCCTCAGCTTGCTTCAAGCCATTTAAGGAAATTTCCTCATTTTCACTATGAATACATACGCTCTCCTCCGTTACAGCTTGATAGGCCATCGAATCTTCTGGATGAACGTTGTAGACATATACCAGTGGAAGATCAAATTTTTTAGCAAATTCAAAATCGCGCTCGTCATGGGCAGGAACAGACATAATAGCGCCGGTACCATACCCCGGGATAACATAATCCGAAATCCATACCGGAATGTCTTTGCCATTGGCAGGGTTAATGGCATAAGCACCTGTAAAAACGCCACTTTTATTCTTATTTAGATCTGTTCTTTCCAAATCTGTTTTAGAAGCTGCTGTTTTTTGATACTCTGCTGTGCAAGCTTGCTGAGTTTTTGAAGTAATCTTTGAAACCAAAGGATGCTCAGGAGCTAAAACCAGATAAGTTACGCCAAAAAGTGTCTCAGGACGTGTAGTATAAACTTCTAGGCAACAATCGCTATTTTTTATCGGAAAGCGTATAGAAGCCCCCTCACTTTTTCCGATCCAATTAATTTGTAATTTTTTTAAGCTTTCTGGCCAATCCACTAATTCTAAGTCTTTAATTAAGCGTTCAGCATAGGCAGTGATTTTTAGTATCCATTGGCGTAAGGGCCTGCGCTCAACAGGATGACCTCCTTCTTTACTAAAGCCATTTTCAATCTCTTCATTTGCTAGCACTGTTCCTAAGGCAGGGCAATAGTTCACCATCATCTCTGCTTCGTAAGCTAATCCTCTTTCATATAAAAGGGTGAAAATCCATTGCGTCCATTTAAAATAAGATGGATCGCTAGTAGAAATTTCCCGATCCCAATCGTAGGAATAACCTACACGCGAAAGCTGGCGCTTAAAATTAAGCACATTATATTTTGTGGTTTCGGCTGGATGTGTGCCAGTACGTATAGCATATTGCTCTGCAGGCAATCCAAAACTGTCCCACCCCATAGGGTGTAGTACATTATAGCCCTTTTGCCTTTTATAGCGTGCCAAAATATCTGTAGCTGTGTATCCTATAAGATGTCCTACATGTAAACCTGCTCCCGAAGGATAAGGAAACATGTCTAAAATATAATACTTAGGCTTAGAGGGATCAATTTCTGCTTTAAAAGTTTTATTATCAGACCAAAATTTTTGCCATTTTGCTTCAATTTTTTTATGATCATATTTCATTCTTTTATCCAAAGTAGTATACGTATAAATTTATGAGAAAGAACCGTTAGAACTTTATGCGAAAGAACAACAAAAAGTCAAAAAAAAAGGAGCTCGGCTCCATCCAAAGAAGTAAAGAAGATCGTCTGTATGAAAACTTGCTAAAAATTACTCAAGAATTTATGGCTGGTAAAGGGTACTTAGCTATGAATGAATCCGAGCTTTTTGAACGGTTGCATCTGCCCGAGCAGTATCGCGAAATTTTCGGCAGAGTCCTCACCCATTTGCATCAATCAGGCTTAGCTAGCCTAGAGCATAAACGTTACGCCCTGAAAAGCTCGACAACCGAAATTGTTAAAGGCACTTTAAGCGTCCATCCAAGAGGATTTGGATTTCTAAAAGTTGAAAATCCATCCATTTATTCGGAGGACATCTTTATTCCCAAGCATTTAATTCAGAATGCGGTAGATGGAGATATAGTTGAAGTACGTGTGGAAGATCCCCCTTTTAAAGAAAAAGGACCTGAAGGTAAAGTTATAGCCATTCTAGAACGAGCACGCACTCATGTAGCCGGAATAATAAGAAAAGTAGATCGGTATGGTGAAATTCTAGCTTATGTTCCTCTACTAGGCCTCTCTCAAAGAGTGATTGTTGAGCCTTCAAAAGAAAGGAGCCTTCAGGAAGGCGATAGAATAGTTATGCAAGTCACAGACTGGGGCAGCAAAGATACGGAAACATATTGTAAATATTCTCACTACCTTGGACATATCTCTGATCCTTCTTGTGATGTTAAAGCAGCAATCGAAGAGTTCGGCTTACGCTCTGATTTTTCTGCACAGACTATAGATGAGGCGAAAAAAATAGGGACGCGAGTTTCTGCCAAAGATCTTCAAGGAAGAGAGGATTTTCGTAAGATTGAATGCTTTACTATTGACCCCGATACGGCTAAAGATTTTGATGATGCCATCCACCTTTCCAAAGATCAGCAGGGGCATTATCATCTAGGAGTTCATATTGCAGATGTATCTTATTACGTGACGCCTGGGACAGCTTTAGATAGAGAGGCTGCTATGCGGTGCAACTCTACTTATTTTCCCGGAACCTGTCTTCCCATGCTTCCTTCCATCTTATCTGATAATTTATGCAGCCTTAAACCTCAAGTAAATAGACTGACCGTTTCTGTTTTAATTACTTTTGATCGTAATGGGAACGAAATTGACTATCGCATTACCCGCAGTGTAATCAAAAGCAAGAAACGTTTTACCTACAAAGAAGCTAAGCAAATTTTAGAAGGTAAAAAGCTTTCTCCCCACGCTCCTACTCTCCATCTTATGGTGGAGTTATGCAGCTTATTGAAGAAAAAACGCTTTGAGAGAGGAAGTATTGAATTTGCTTTGCCAGAGCTGGTCATTTTAGTGGATGAAAAAGGTATGCCTCAGGGTACAGATTATATTACCTATGATATAACCCATCAATTGGTGGAAGAATTTATGCTGAAAGCCAATGAAACAGTCGCCAGGCATTTGACAGCGATAGGTAAAAATTTGACCTACCGCGTTCACGATGAGCCTGCTGAAGAAAGTATGAAAGAATTTGCCGCGTTAGCTAGAGCTTTTGGCTATAATTTATCTGATACGCCTAGTAATGCAGAAATTCAAAAGCTTTTTGAAGAAGCTATGAATTCTTCCTATGGACAGTATCTAGCTACAAGTTATATACGCCGCATGCGTTTAGCTATTTATTCACCGAACAATATAGGTCACTTTGGTTTAGGCTTAACTCATTATTGTCATTTTACAAGCCCTATACGCCGTTATATTGACTTAGTGATTCATCGCTCGCTTTTCCATGAAGAAGAAGCTTATGAAGCTTTAGAAATTGTAGCTAATAATTGCTCAGAAAAAGAAAGACAAAGTGCTCGAGCAGAAGCTAGTGTAAAAACTCTCAAGAAATTGCGCTTGCTATATTCCCGCCAGCAAATAGAGCCCTACCAACAGTATGAAGCTGTGGTCACCCGTATAAAAAATTTTGGAATAATCTTTGAGGTTTTAGATGTAATGCTTGAAAGCTATTTACATGTATCGGAGCTAGATGGGGATTACTATATATATGATGAAGGCAATTTGGCTTTAAAAGGACGCCATACTCATAAAACTTTTGTAGCAGGAGACAAAATTACTATCATGCTAAAAAAAGTTGATTTTATTACCTTGGAATGCTCCTGGACACTTATACCTGAAGTAAAATCTACGCTGCTAAAGTCAAATAAAATGAGGAAACCTTTACCCTCTCGTCCTGTTTCTAAACCCAGGTTAAAAGATTTTCTATATACTGCCGCAAAAAGAAAAAGCTCAAAAAAATTCCCACGCAAGAAAAAATCAAAAAAATAATGGAAAAACTTCCTTTAGATTTTTATTTAAGAGACGATGTTTTGCAGATTAGCCAAGAGCTATTAGGCAAAGTATTGATGACCTGTATCAATGGTGTTTATACGGGAGGAATTATCACTGAAACGGAAGCTTACAGAGGTCCCGAAGATCGAGCTTCTCACGCATATGGCGGCCGCCGTACCAAACGTAATGAAGTGATGTATCATGCTGGTGGGCATGCTTATGTGTATCGCATCTATGGAATTCATGCCATGTTTAATATTGTTACTAACAGTATTGAAATTCCCCATGCTATTTTGATTCGCGCTATTAAACCTACTATTGGCGTTGAGCAAATGATTAAACGGCGCTATAAAACTAAAAATAAAGCTAGCCTTGCGGGCGGGCCAGGAACATTAACGCAAGCTTTAGGCATCGATACTATCCATAATGGTTTACTATTGACAGGGCCTCTTATCTGGCTAGAGGATCATCATATTTGTTGCGAAAAAAAGAATTTAATAATAGGACCACGTGTAGGCATCGACTATGCAGGTGAACATGCTCACCTCCCTTGGCGTTTCATCTATGCATTAGAAATGTAACTGAATTAAAAATTTTAATATTTGAGCTTTAAACCCTCTTTCTCTATTTACAAGAGCGCTTTATCATCACATCTTTTGAATAATTAATTCTCTTCTGTTATAGTGGCTTTATGAAAAAACATTTCATTACAGGTCTTGCCGTTCTTTTGCCTTTAACTTTGACTATCGTTATCGTAGTTTTTGTTTTTAATAAGCTCACTGACCCTTTTGCAGGCATCACTAAAGAAATCCTTCGGCAAAATCATTTTCTTGAAAAAACTCCACCTCAACTGCAACATTTAATCAGCCAAGTTATTATTTTGGTCTTTATCTTTTTCTCTACTGTCTTCGTGGGAATGATTGGACGTTGGCTTATAGTGAGATATATTCTCCGATTTACAGAAAAAATTTTACGACGCATTCCTTTTATTCGCTCCGTTTACAATACTTGTAAAGATGTAATCAAAACATTATTTATTTCAGAAGGCAAATCTTTTAAGCAAGTTGTCATGGTGCCCTATCCAAATGCGACCACTTATTGTATAGGTCTGATTACCCGAGAGAATATGGTAGGTTTAGGCAGCCATTCAGATGAAGAGCTAATGGCTATTTTTGTTCCCTGCACTCCCAATCCGACTTCTGGTTTTTTAATGATGTTTAAAAAAAATGAACTTATTTATTTGGATATGAGTGTGGAAGAAGCTTTTAAATATATCATTTCTTGCGGAGTAATTTCTGTCCCATTTCATCCTTTATTACCCCCTGCAGATATTTTATCTACATCCCCGAGCGTACCCTTATGAAAAAATATTTTTTAACGGGATTGGCACTCCTTTTGCCTGTTATCTTTACATTAGCTATCGTAGCTTTTATAGTAAATCTATTGACCGATCCCTTTATTCATCTCCTTAAAGAAGTTTTTCATTACTATCAACCTGCGGATGATTATCTGTGGAATTTAGACAAAACGCTAGGACTGCTCATCATTATTCGTCTATTTATTTTGATCATGGTCGTTATATTTATTATTTTTATAGGATTTTTAACTCGTACATTTTTTATGTATTCTCTCCTTAGCTTTACTGATAATTTGATTCGTCATATTCCAATTATCAATAAAGTGTATAAGTCTCTCCAAGATGTTATTCATCCTCTTTTTTCTTCTACCAGCTCATCTTTTAAGCAAGTTGTGCTTGTCCCTTATCCTCATGAAAACTCTTTGTCTATTGGCTTTTTAACTTCAAATACCCTTAAGGAGACCTCTGAGAGCAAATTAAAAGGTAAAATAGCAATTTTTGTACCAGGGACCCCTAATCCTACTTTCGGGTTCATTCTGATGTTTCCTCCCGATAAAGTCAGGTTAATTGACATGAAAGTTGAGGACGCTTTCAAGCTTTTAGTGTCTTGCGGTATTATGCTTCCTTCCATGCCAGGGGTTTCTGATCATGCAAAAACCTAATATCATTTTCATTCCTGTAGGCTCTAACCAGCAAAAACTAAGAGCTATTTGTCATTATATCCAGCATCATTTTGAATTAGGAGATAACATTTTAATCGTCGCTCCCAATGAACAAGCTACACGTTATCTCGATGAATTGCTGTGGAAATTTTTCCCAGAGAGCTTTCTTCCTCATATAGCTTCGAATACTCCTTCAGCAGAGAAAGTGGTTATCACTTCTGCTGCTCAAAATTTAAATCAGGCGCTTGTTTTGATAAATCTATGCGCCGAAGTAAGCCCTATTGCAGATCAATTTAATGTTGTTTATGAGCTGTATGATCAAACTCACCCTGAAAAGCTAGCGCAATCGCAACGCCGTCAGCAGATTTACACTTCCAAGCAGTTTACTATCGCCCAATCGGCAGCTTTGGAGTAAAGGGTAGATAAAAAGAAGAAATTAAAGAGTGTTTTTGCTAAGAAGTGAGTCAAACAGTTTTATTAAGAAATTCTTTCACTATTAGGGAAAATGAAAGCCACATTATCTTCTTTGTTTCTAATTTCTTCCATTAAATAGCGCGCTTGCCTAGCTTGGTCTTGATAAGCCTGTGATAATTTAGGAAGATTATTATTAGCCATAACATAAGCGATGAAAATAGTACCTACAGCAACTATCACGCTCCTAAGATAGGTAGAAGTAAGCAAAGTGAGGGAAGCGGCAGCATTAGGTAGAAAAAGACCACTTGCCACTATAACACTCGTTGTGGTGATTACTACTACTCGTTTAGTAAGAAAAGCTTTGATATTTGACTCTCTTTCAATATTCTTTAATGTTCTTACTGCAAGAGATTTCGTTACCGGTCGATCTACCACAATTTTAAGCTTCTCTTGAAGGGTATCTATCAGATTTAAACGAAATTTATACCCAAATATTTCAAAATTAGCCCTGGATTGGCTATACACATATGCATATTGCATAAAAAACCTCAGAATAAATTATCAAGTCATCAAGAGCAAATATATCAAAGAATTAATCATGCATTAATCAAAGCAAAAATTAATAGATGCTTTCTTTTATCAATGAAGAGGGGGAAATTTAAAAATTAAGATGGAAAAGCTCTCGTATAGATCTTATCTAGCAGCTTTGCATATTAACTAAAATAGCCTATGCCTATATTCTCTTAAGTTTCCATACTCTATTCCTTTCAAGATACCATGATCTTTAAACGTTTATAAAGCATCTTTTATGAAGAAAAAACCTAGAGCATAAAGAGCTAACATAGGGCGACAGCTAAGCGATAAAAAAATAAGGTCTAAAATTTTCTAGTTTATACAAATAAGCAAACTTAAAACTTTAGCTTGTTTCCGTTTTAAACTTTTATCCATTAGGATGAAGCTAATATTGTTTAAAAAGTTTATTGCTTTAAATTAAAAAATTGCTTGCTTTATCATGTCACTAATAATTTGCATTTTTATCTTATTTTTCACACTGTTTCTTTTTAAAGTTTTTCAAAATAATTTTCACACTTCTTCATCTTAGCTTAAAATTTTATTTAATATATAAAAATTTTTTATAATTTCTCCCTTTTTCTTATCATAATTATTAGCACGGGATTTTTTTTCAATAAATATTCGAGTTTCCTTGGATATTAAAAATTGTTATTTAATAATTAAATTATTTAGATCCTTATTTTAGCTCTCGAATAATGCCTAGCACTCCTCCACAATCGAAAACATTGACAAAATGCCGGGAGTGTTGATATGAAAATTTTCAGGTGAGGTTAAAGCGTTTATGAGGTTTCTAGGCTTTTTAGAGTCATGCTCTTTTCGTTGGCTGCAAAACAGCATCTAAAGGTTGAAGGATTTCTATAAAAAATTTTTCAACTTAAATATTTGACCGAAAAGGCCTAAAGGTAAAGGCCATTTTTTTAATGGATGCTTTTTTATCAAGTAACGTGTCCTAGCAATAATCTTGGTCATTGATCAAATTTTTAACTAAATCAATTATGTATTGCAAAACCGCAGGACTGCGTAGCTTTTCATATGGTGGCTGGCTTTTTAGTTTTCCCTTCAGTAAGTCTTGCTTCACCTGGCAAGATCTTAAAAAAAAAGCTGATCAAGCAGTAATGGGTCAATTTACAAACCTTAAGTAGAATAGCAGCCTATGAGAATAATGTTGAGCAATTTAAGAGTTTTACCCGGCCTGTGCTTAAGACAAAAAGCTTTTTTTTCTTTAAGATAGTTTTTACCCAACAAATCTAATTGCCTTATTTAAGATAAGCTTGGCGTGATAGGAAAGATAGGCGCACCCATTAGCCAAAAAGTCCATTTTAACAGGAGAGTAGCCCTATGAATATTTCTGAAACATTGGAAAATTTAAAAGTTCAGCTAGGAAAGGGAATTATTAATAAAACTTATTTCCTTGGAGAAGCAATCATAGAAGTAAGCAAAGAAGATATAAAAAAAACTCTTTCATTCTTAAAGCAGGTAGGTTACGAGGTCTTGATAGATCTCACAGCAGCCCACTATCTAGTGCCCACAAAAAGAATAAAAATTGCTTACTGGCTATATAACCCTATTCATTGTGAGCGTATGCGAATAATCAGCTATACCGAAGGTGACATGCTACTTCCTTCAGTAACCGATATATGGGAAGAGGCAAAGGGGTATGAGTGCCAGCTTTTTAATTTATTTAAAGTTCGATTTACGGAGCATTACACGCCTAACAGAATTTTGGTAGCCAAGGAACGGGAAAAGCCTCCTTCATCGCAAGGATATGTACAACCTGAAGAGTTTATGGAATTTAAAACTCTCCTTAGCAACCAGAATCCTTCTGTAATCATCCCTTGTGTCCATGCTAATCCTCCTGTAAATTGAAGAATTTTAAATAATAGGATAAGATTTATAAACTTTAAGTGGGTAGAGGTAACGGCTTATTGACGAGCAGCTTCTCTTACATGATCTAGGCGAGGTTATCGATAAAAATATTTTTATTAAGTTTTTGATTTTTATATTTATCTATGCAAGCCTTAAAAGATAATGCTAACCTTGATATAATTCTATTTTATATCAACTGCTCCTTTACAATTTCCTTAATACATTCCACCCTCTTTTTTCTCTTCTTGATTAGTTTTACAGTTTCTAGGAAGGATTTAAATATTTTTTTGTTTTCTTTGGATATTTTTACTTTAGCAGCAGCCTCTACTTTTCTTTCAGCATCCACAAAATATTCAGGATGAAATTGAAGAAAAATTTTAGGACTTCCTCCCCCATCATTCTCTAAAGCTTTAGGAATTTCCTCTTTTTCGTTTGGATAAACAATGATTTCTTTTAAGTTATCACCGATCCTATCTAAAGCTTGATGATGGGCAGAAATACTACTAAATTTGCAATTGACCACTTTTCTTAATAGGCTGTGAGATTGATCCACAGAAAGTTCTTCCGTGTGGTATATTTGGCGGCTTACTTGCCCTTCAATATGCTGTTTTAGGGTGCCTCCATAAAAAACATTGCCTACATGCGCGCCTCTACAAATGCCCATTAATGGAATATCTTTTATTATGGCTTGTTGGACCAATGCAAACTCTAATAAGCTTCGTCTATAATCAGAGTCCGTATGGGTGTGAGGGCCTTTTTTATCTCCATAAAATTCTGGTTCTAGATCAGCTCCTCCAGGTAAAATGATAGCATCGACATAAGAAGAAAGCTTAACAGCCATCAAGTAGATCTTGTAAATTTCCGAATTTTCTATTTGCTTTAGTTGATCATCTCTTATCTCATTCAAAATTTGTTCTGGGATGCTTGTGCAGAGAGAGGCATTTTTCTGAATTAATCTAATTTGATTTTTTACCTGCCGATCTAAGAGGAGAAGATTAACATTATTCATCAAATAATTATACTTTATAGGGATACCATCTACCTTTTTTATAGCTAAGTTTACTTTAGTAGCGGTCAACCCAGGCTGATAAAAATTCCACGGCAGGAGAATGATAGGTTTAGTAACCTCATATTTTTTTCCTCCTATCCTATTAAATTTGTGTTTAGCATCAAATAGTAAGCAGTCCGTTAGCTCGCAATTTATAAAATTACAGCTGCGACTCTCGTCAATTTCAACTTCTAGGAAATTGCTACCGATCAAGATAGAAGAATTAAAATCCACCGATTTGAGATTGCTTTCATAAAAATCTGCATATTTTAAATCACAATTACTAAATTTTATGTTGTTTAAGCTACTACCATCCAAACACATCTCCCTCATTGTACAGTCCTCGAAAGATGTGTTTATCATTTTAATTTTAAGTCCCCCTGCATGATGGAGATTGCAATTTATGAAGCAACAATCTTTAAATAAAGAACCTGTTAAATTTATGTATTCAAAGTTACAATTTTTGAAGGTAATCCTGTTAAAATCTACGTGTGTTAAAATATCAGTGCCCCAATAAGGTTTTAATCCCATTCCTTCTATAGGATTTACAGTTATTCCAATTTCTTTTAAGTCAAGAGAGGCCACTTCTAAAGAAAAATTTCCTTTCTTTAAATAATCCGTAAAATTGATTGAGCAGGCCGGATCATTTTTTCTTCTATCTTTTATTTCTCTTAAGAGCTGTAAATACTGATTTTTATTAATATCCTCTCTATTGATATTACTCATTCTATCTCCCTACATTAGTTAAGCTGTAATATCTAAAAATATTATTAATGAGTACTCTTTAGCCTTCTTAAAGCTTAAGCGTTCACGAAAGATACCGAAATTTAAGTGCAATTATGTGGGCATCTGCAAAGCCAAAAGCAGGTGTAAATAGCTTTTATTTCTATTTGCTGTGCTTTTAGATCCCTATCATCCCCTCAGCCTCAGCAATTTAATCAACCATGCACGCTTACTTTTAGGAGATTTTCTCCTCCCTCTCAAAATTTTTAGGATAGCAAGCCAGTTAACAATCTATAGAGTTAATCTTGATGATTAATTAAATAAAAATTATTTAATATCGTAAGGATTAAATAAAAATATTCATTATAAATTCTACTTTATAACAGGTTCAAAAGACATTCATTCTTTAAAATTTCTTCCTTTTATAGAGGGCTTTTTCCACACCCCTTTCCCCGAGACCTTTATTTATTAAGTAGAAAAGGCCATTTCTTTTCCATTAAACGTGCAATCGGCCGACAATCACGAGCTATGGTATACAAGTTGGTCAGATCCTCATAAAGCATCCTATTTTCTTTTTTAGTAACATCTTGAGTAAAATTATGAGTAATTACATTGATAATATTTCTCGCATCACTGACTCGCCCTTGTTTGATTGCCTTATATACACATTCAAAGAGCTCTAGCCAGGTTTCTTCTGTCGATTCCTCTCCTTTAAGCTCCTTAATATGATTATAAACGACGTAAGGTTGGTAAAGATGTCGAATTACCCAACAATGGTGAAATATAATAGCAAAAATAATGGACACGGTCAGCGCCAAAAACAATTCACTTAAATACTTTTCTATAACGGGTATTTGCTGAAGAGCTATTACAAGAAAACAAATAATAGCTGAAGTGATCAAGATATATAAGCCAAAATGGGCTCTCGGATTACTGGAGATGCGTGAGAAAAAACCAGGTGATAGTCTTTCCTGTACTGCTTGAAAGGGAATCATGGTTAAAAATATGATAAGGCCGAAAATCGAGACTGAAAAAAAGCCAAGATCAAAAAACTTCTCTACTTTTATGTCGGCAAAAGGAAAGCCGGTATAAGCGAGCGCGATAAAAAGACACCATACTCCTCCTATAGTAAAAAGAGAAGATAGAGAAAGTTTAATAAAATTAGAAAATCTAAAACGCAACACTTTTTGAAAAGGCGACATTTTATCCTCCTTAAAGGGGGTGTTTATTTGGATATTTCTTATCTAAACAAGATAATTACTCATAAGATTATTTGCTATTTGGGAAGTAAAACGCTTAAGGTGTAAGCGAGAATCTTACCAGCAGGCCTTAAAAGAAAGCCTATTTAGCAAATAGACAGCTTACCTAGTATAGTCTGCGCTAGTTCAAAACAAAAGCTTAAATCTCTATTAATAGGCATATTTACTCCTCAATAGCCCCTCCTTACAGAGGAAAAAAAGAAACCAACAACTTTTTTTAGAATTTCACTAGTTTTACTTCTCGCGGTTTGTAAATGTAAGCCGGCTTATCGGATTTACTCAGAATGACTTAGCATTATCAAAAAATTATGTCCTTCCCAAGTATTCTAGCCTAATTTGAATGCCGATATTTCAAATCCTCAGTGCCCTATCTTTCGCTTTTTTAACAGACTCTCCCTCCTGATAATTTAAGATACATCCTCCTTCAGTAAATTGATTTCAATCATTAAAACTTTGAAATGAAGAAATATAGCTGTTTTAAGTCATTTCCTTAAGGTTGGCATCGACCTTAAGGAATAGGCTGGCGTTTCTTATTCCATGGGTACTTTATAATTTAATTCGTTTTTAAGAAATTTCTTTTTAAATTCTTAATCTATGAATATTTGCCAAGATAACACCGGCAAAAGGCTTTAATACTGATATCTGGAGGTCTTTAGTCAGCCAAGCGAAAGTCTTTGAATAGTTGCCCTCATTCTATGGATAACATAGAAAAATTTTCATAGTATAAATATCTCTCCCTCCTTTTTAAAACCATTCCATATCTCCGAATCAACTTTTTATCATTTAGGGGAAACTAAATATACAATGGTGAAAGGTTACCGAGCCCTTGATTCATACCTATTTCAATTCTCTTTCTTCAGTAAGCAACCTACTTTAAGACTATTCTGTTAAGACTGAGCACTCTCATACGGCGCTGTGTAAGACACCCTCATTCCATCAAAAGCTTTGCTTAGTGCGGATAATTTAATTTTTAAAAAATTGAAAATGAAATAAGGAACGTAAAGCTCTCAGCCCTACAGATTGTTCATGAAAGTTGAGCTTAATGCAAGATAGGTTGAATACCTTAATTTCTCCAAATTTCTTCGCTCTCTCGTTAGTAGCTCGTTTGAGAAATTGGCGATGCAGGATCTTCAATCTATTGTAGACTATTTCGCAGCGAGGCAACATGACAAATATTACTCCTTGCAAAATTTTAACAGAAAAGAAGACGTAATGATAAGCTAGATTTTTAAGTAGGCTTCGCATTTCAAGCAAAAAATACAATCTTGCCAAGTCATTCTTAATTATTTAATGACTTTCTTGCTTGGCATTACCTAAAAAAGGTAGACCTTAAATTTTGACTTTTTGAATTTAAAATTGGATGAAAGCAAGATGCTTGTAAGACTGCTTGAGCCGTTTTTTTAAGTCACTTGCAGTTTATATACATTAACAAATCTCCAGGTAGTGGGTACACTTCGAACTTTTGACTGGATTGCTCTTAAAAAACCTTATCTCTTATTCATTTGTAGAAGCTTAGGATTTGCTTGAAAACAAAGGTATCTTAAAGGATATTTTTTTATTCAGAAAATGGAGAGAGTTGGAAGTAACTTTTCTTGGTAGATTAATTGTTCAATATATGGTACAATGAAGAGAAAATACAAAATACTCGTAACAGATGAGTTTGAAGAATGGCTTAAGGGTGAACCCGCAAAATCTCGAGTTCAAATTGCTAAACGAATCGATAATATCAAAGAAGAAGGGCATTTTGGAGATCACAAACAAGTAAGAGACCATGTTTGGGAACTTCGATGGGATAATGGACGAAGAATCTATTACTGTTTGATCCCAGTAAGCCAGGTATTACTACTGTTAGGAGGAAATAAAAATGGCCAAACTAAAGACATCAAACAGGCAGAAAAAATTTACAAAGAGTGGGTTTATGACTAAATTTAAGAAAACGCCTCGGGAATACAATCCAATGAAAGATCTTTTAGATGAAGAGCTTATTGCAAAAGCTGTTTGGGAGTGCTTAAAAGAAAATGATCCTGATGGTGTGATTGAAATTCTGGAAGCTCATATCAGTGCCAAGAATAAAAGCCAGCTTGCTAAAGAGCATGGTTTACCTAGAACGACCCTCTATCATGCCTTTAAAAGCAAAAATCCTACCCTTCACACACTGGCTAAACTGGTAAATGCAACCCTTTAAAAGAGCATTTTATGAGAAGAAATACGAAATATCAAGATTGGCTTCTTGAAAAGCTCAAAGATCATGAGGAAGCCGTTGCGTATCTAAACAATGCTTTGGAAGAGAGCCTTAAAGGCGATGAAGAGTCCCAGCAACTCTTTCTTATTGCTCTCCGCAATGTCGCAGAAGCTCAAGGTGGTATTGGTGCTCTCGCTAAAAAGGCTTAAAGTAGGGCGCGAAAGTTTTTATAAAACCCTTTCAAGCACAAGTAACCACTCAATGGCATAGTAAGGCGGCTTCGAGCATGCTTTCAATAGATAAGATCTTTTTTTGGATAGCTGAAACTTCAGTTAGATTTTGCTCATCAAGCAAGTATACCACTTTGAGAAAGCATTTCCTATTTCTTTAATCCTCTTTTTCTCAGTAACTTTATATTCTTTTTTGAATATTCCTTTTTTACTTATCCATTCTAGACATAGAGGTTCAAAGCGTACGAAAGGGTGAATGGATCACAAAGGCAACTTTTGGGTACAAGAACGTTACTCTACCTACCGGCAAGAAGATGATCGAGGTTGATCCTCAGAATACTACTTTCGTTATTAAAATTTTTGAACTTTATGCCACTCACATTCACTCGTTTTAAACAATTGCTGATGAAATGAATAAGCTAGGATTGCCAAACGCTCAAGGAAATCTGTTAGGATCTAGCCGAATTAAAATCACTCTTAAGAATCCTTTTTACTTTGGTGTTATGCGCATAAAAGGAGAGCTATATCCGCATCGATACCCGCTTTTAATATCTGAAGGCCTACTTGGCCAAGTACAGGATATTATGGCAGGTCACAATAAAGCTCCTATTCACTATGCAGGTCATCCCATTCTTTTTAGGGAATTGATTACGTGCGAGCCTAGTGGATGCGCTGCCACTGGAGATATTAAAAAGCAAAAATATATTTACTATAGCTGCAATAACTCCAAGCGAACATGCCAAAAGATTTGGGTTAGAGAGGAGTAAGCTTTAACTCCTCTAATGGAATATCTTGACCAGCTTCAGCTACCCGATGTAGCAATTGAAGAGATTGTAACCTATCTTAAAAAATCTTATGCGCATGAACAAGAATTTTTTAAGCATTTCTAAGACACACTTTGCAAAGAGCTAGATCATATTCAAAGCCGTCTAAGCTCATTGATATGCATCTGGATAGAGCGCTTGATTCTGACACCTATCATTCCAAGCTCGAAGAATATAAGAGACAAAAGTGCGAGATAATTTCAAAGATGAAAGTACATGCCAATACCCATAGAAGATGTCTAATCACGGCGAGAATAGAGTTGGATTTGGCAAAACGAGCAAAGAACCTCTTCAGGAGGTGGAAGATGAACAAAAACAACAATTGTTAAATTTAGTTTTTTCGAACTTGAAATTGAAAGAAAAAAGATTGCTTGTGACGCTGCGTGAGCCGTTTTTGCTGCTCCTGGCAACATCACTTCAACCAAAGAATCTCCGGAAGTAGGATTCGAACCTACGACCAATGGATTAACAGTCCACTGCTCTACCGCTGAGCTATTCCGGATCAGAAAGCGGTATATTACATAATAAGCTTAATATTTGGCAAGAAAAAGCGGCAATTTATTTTGCCGCTTTTATTTTTTAGTAGTCCATCCCTCCAGGAGGCATGGCAGGAGCAGCTTTTTCATCTACAACATCGGCAATGAGAGCTTCTGTAGTAATTAACAAGCCAGCTACTGAGGCTGCATTCTCTAATGCGCATCGAGCAACTTTGGTAGGATCTAAAATTCCCGCTTTGATCATATCGGTAAATTCGCCCGTTAAAGCGTTATATCCTTGGGTATCCGATAATTTTTCTACTTGTTGAAGAATGATAGGACCCTCTTGGCCTGCATTCTCTGCTAGCTGGCGAAGTGGCGCACTTAATGCTTTGGCAATAATTTTAGCGCCAGTTTTTTCGTCACCCTCTAAACTTTCTGCTAAGCTTAGCACTGAAGGTACGCAGCGTATGTAAGCTACACCTCCACCAGGCAAGTAACCTTCCGCTACTGCAGCTGCAGTGGCATGATGAGCATCATCGACACGATCTTTCATTTCTTTCATTTCCACTTCAGTAGCCGCACCCACACGGATGACAGCAACGCCACCAGATATCTTAGCTAATCGTTCTTGTAGCTTTTCACGATCGTAATCAGAATCCGTTTCTTCAATTTGACGTTTAATAAGCGATGCACGTTCCTCTATCTTTTTCTTATCACCCATGCCTTCAACGATCGTTGTTTCGTCTTTATTAACAATAATTTTCTTAGCACGTCCTAGCATCTCTAGTGTTGTACTTTCGAGCTTCATTCCAAGTTCTTCGCTGATCACTTGAGCCCCTGTTAAAATCGCAATATCTTCTAACATAGCCTTACGGCGATCGCCAAATCCTGGAGCTTTTACTGCACAAAACTTTAGGCCCGTGCGCAGACGATTTACTACTAAGGTAGCCAATGCCTCTCCTTCCACATCCTCAGCAATAACAAGCAATGGCTTTCCACTTTCAGCGCAAGCTTGCAGGATAGGAATGAATTCTTTTAAAACGGAAATCTTTTTTTCATAGACTAACACAAAAGCATCTTCTAATATACACTCTTGGGTTTCCGGATTGGTCATAAAATAAGCAGAAAGATAGCCTCGATCAAAATTCATTCCTTCGACTACATCAAGCGTCATCTCAAAACCTTTAGCTTCTTCGACCGTGATGGTTCCATCTTTCCCCACCCTTTCCATGGCTTTAGCTATGATTTCTCCAATCTGTTGATCATTATTGGCAGATATAGTGGCTATTTGAACAATCTCTTTAGAATCTTGAACTTTTTTGCTGCGGGATTGTAATTCTTTAACGACTGCTTTGACAGCTTTTTCAATACCACGGCGTAAACTAAGCGGATTTGCTCCAGCGGCCACATTACGAAGACCTTCGGCATAAATGAATTCAGCGAGCACTGTAGCTGTAGTTGTACCATCTCCAGCTTTATCAGCTGTCTTACTAGCTACTTCTTTCACCATTTGAGCGCCCATATTCTCATGCTTGTCTTCCAACTCAATTTCTTTAGCTACAGTCACACCATCTTTGGTAATGTGAGGTGTTCCATAGGCTTTATCAATAATCACATTGCGTCCTTTGGGACCTAGTGTGACTTTTACGGCATCAGCAAGAATGCGTACACCTTTAAGAATTTTTTGACGAGCATCTTCTTTAAATTTAATATCTTTCGCAGTCATAATCTGTTTCTCCTTGAACCTATGTTATTCTACAATACCAATAATATCATCTGCTTTTAAGATGACATACTCTTCATCTTCTAGTTTGATATCTTGGCCTGAATATTTCTCCATAATAATGATATCGCCTATATTTACAGGGATAGGGATCAACTGTCCCTTTTTGTCTTTTCTACCAGTACCAATCGCTACAACTTTGGCTTGCTCCTGCTTTTTCTTTGCGCTGTCCGGCAAAATGATGCCACCTTTCAACTTTTCTTCCTGCTCAAGACGACGAACAAGCACTCTGTTACCTAGAGGCTTAAATTTGACGTTCAAGTTTTGTTGTTCTTTTGTTTGTGTCTGTTCCATAAAAACTCCCTACTTTGCAAGATTTAAATACATGTTCCAGAGGATAGAAGCCTCACTATATTTTAAGAGATTAAATTTTCGCAAGCTAAATTTAGCAATCATCAATAGAAAGTGCTAAAAATCTCTAATTTTTATTTCTGGCAGTTTTTTTGGCTACGCTCTTTTTTTTGCCTAGTAAAAAAGCTAATTCTTGTACCAGCTCTTGAAATTTATGAATGGCTGCTTCAACAGGTGCAGACGAGCGCATATCCACTCCAGCTTTTATTAACAACTCGATCGGATACTGACTAGAGCCGCTTTTCAAAAAAGATAGATAAGCCTCTCGTTCTTTTTTACCCCCGTGGGATACTTTTTCTGAAAGGGCCAGAGCGGCACTGATGCCTGTAGCATATTGATAGACATAAAAATTGTAGTAAAAATGGGGAATCCTTGCCCACTCGTACTCTATTAAACGATCGATTACTGCAGGGCCAAAATAATGAGCATTAAGTTTGAAGAATTGCTCTTTAAGCATTTGTGGGGTAAGGGGAATGTTCTTTTCGGCTTTTTCATGAATAAAAAGCTCAAATTCCGCAAACATGGTTTGACGGAATAAAGTAGCACGAATATCTTCAATTTGCTGATTAAGCAAAAATATTTTCTCTTCCTTAGATTGAGCTTTTTTGAGCAGATAACGCATTAATAAGTCCTCATTAAATGTAGAAGCTACCTCTGCTAAAAAAATAGGATAATCGGCATATTGATAAGGTTGATTTTTACGACTTAGGTAGCTATGCATACTATGACCTGCTTCATGAGCAAGCGTGAAAACATCCCTTATAAGTCCTTTATAATTCATCAAAATATAAGGCATACTATCGTAGCAACCACTTGAGTAGGCTCCAGAGCGCTTATTTATATTTTCATATCGATCTACCCATCGTTCTTCTAAAAGCCCCCTTTTTAAAATATTCTGATACTCTGTACCTAAAGGTGCAACCGATTCTATTACAGCCTCTTCTGCTTCTTCATAACTCATTTTTATATCTAGGTGACTAGCTAAAGGAACATACATATCATACAAATGAAGAGGTCCTAAATTTAAAACTTCTTCTCGCAAACGAATATATTGATGGAGAACACCTATATTTGCATTTACGGCAGCGATCAAGGAATGATAAACCTTTACGTCGATGTTTTTTGGCAAAAGTGAAGCCTCTAAGCATGATTGGAAATTATGGGCCCGAGCATTAAAAATATGAGCTTGCACATTTCCATTTAATAATTCACACATGGTATTTTCATGCTGCATATATTTATTATGCATCTGCTCAAAAGCATTTTTCCGCAAAGTGCGATCTGAATTTCGTATGAATACTCCGTAGGAAGATTGCGTCAATTCATGCTTTTTTCTTTTACTATCGCTCACTTTTTCGAATTTAAAATCCGCATCATTGATCGCAGAAAAAGCTTTAACTCCTGTAGACATTGCCTCCCCCGATAAAGCGACAAGCTCTTCTTTTTCTGCCGATAAGGTATATTTTTTTAGCCGAACTATTTTCTCTAGGTAAAAACGATAGCTTTTCAAAAACTCGGCTGTCATTAACTTTTTTAACTCTATACCCGGCAAAGCAAGAAGTTCTGGCTCAAACCAGGCGCTTTCCTGGTTAAAAGCATGGTGTAAGTGAATGATTTTAGCCAAAGCTGCTTTATATTCATCATTAGTAATATCTTCATCATGACGCAAGTGTGCATAGGTATATAGCTTAGAAAGCTTTCTAGAAATATCAAAAAGCACTTCCAAAGCTTTTTTAAGAGTTTGCGCACCTTTTCCTAGCTTACCTTTAAAGCGAGCCAATTGAGGCCAATGCGGAGATTTATCTATTTCAGCTACTGAGCTGAAATCTTTTTGCCAATCGGCTAAAGAATAATAAAGAGATTCTACATTCCAACAGTCCTTCTTAGCTACTTGTGAACGTTTTTTTAGCATATTGTACCTTTTGTAATGAAAGGTTTGAATATACATATTCGCGAATTGTATGTACAGCATGATGGGAAGCGATTATAAATAGGATGAAAGTAGACATAAGAATGAAATAACGAAATCGGCCTCAGCTTTAACTAACTTAATTGGGTTTAAAGCTACTCTTATCATTTGTTGATAACTTTGAGGATTAAGTCAATCTTTTTAGAAAAAAAAACTGTGGGGTTTTTTTTCAAAATGCTGGCTGAAAGTATTCATCGGCCATCATTATTAGCTAAATAAATTGATCAAAGTCTATTCCTATTTTGGTAAGAAGGCGCTAATTCTTGCATTCTCTTAAGAGTCCAAGCAATTTAAATTTTCGATGCTATTTATTAACGATAGAAGGAAAAATTTTTAGGCCTCTATAATTTGAGGGAGGCTAGCAAAATGCAATTTACCGATTGAAAATTGGCTTTTTCCAACTCTTTGAAAATCCTTATTTAAAAGATACCTTCCCTCAAAAACCATTAATTTTTCGATAAGGCATGATTGTTTAATGTTCTAAAATATATTTTATAAATTAAAAAAACGGCTGTTGAAATTTTGGCGCCATACTAACGCTTTACGTTGCACTTTATCTATATTTAAGCTTGCTGCTAAGCTCTCCCAATTTTAACCACCCCTATCCTCAGATCCTTTTTTCCCCAGAAAAAGTTATCACCGTTAAACTTTATAGATATTTATCTCGGATGTGAAGCTACTTAGATAAAATCTGCAAGTGCATAGGAATGAAAATATTAGAGAGCATTCCACCTGCTATTCAAGCAAAACTTTGTTTATACGCTTCTGAGCAACTTTTTATGTAGTCATACACTTGATAAAAAACTTGTTTTTACGGGAAGAGTCAGCTTAGAAAAAGGTTAATTTTTTTTGGCTAAACAGACGTAGTTGCTTTAAAAGGTGTTATTAAAAAAATTATCAGTCACTTTGCCACTTAAAAAGATATCTATTTAAATGGCAAAGTGTTCCTCAACCCTTATGCTTTCAAAGGGAATAAGACTTTAAAAAGCATTTCTTTCACTTCTCAGCTTAAACGCTTTATTTAAGAGCATATTCCATGCTATTATTAGCTAATTGCGTTAAGGCAAAAGGTGAAGCATTTTCTGGATTAAGATTCCGTATGCTGTCAAATCTAGCACGATTATTTCCTAGATTAAATCCTAGTAGCCCATACATAGAAAGCAATAGCATATATTCAAACCCACTTGAAACAGCAACATCAGAATTCAAAAGCATAAATTTTGTATGAAGAAAGAGATACAAGAATAAAATTCCATAACTATTGACGTTTAATTCAAAATCAAGTTGATTGATTAGTCGATTATCCCACTTTAGCTGGCTAATTAAGAGCTCGACAGCTTTGCTTGTTACATATCCACCTGCAGAAGTTAAACCAAGTGTAAGCATGGCTGAACCTGTATGCCAATCATTTGTCATGATGCAAGCAATTGTAAAAGCTAAAAGTGCCAGCGATAAAACACCTGTTTTAACATACTCTGTTTTTCGAGCAGTAATTTCTAAACGACTTGCACCTGTTTGGCTATCTAATCTTTCATAATCTCTTTCTTGCAAAACGCGGGTAACAGCTCCTAAACAACCTAAAGTACTATAGGAAAGAGTAGCGTTAAAGGGAAATAGAATACCTGGTAAAACTTTACCTACTGTATCAAGCGTCCTTCTTCCAACACTCAGAAGTCTATTTTTGAGTGTCTTGGGATGATCCTCTATTTCGCGTAAATACTCTTTATATTTATAGCGGTTTTCCATCATCCAATCGTGAGCCTTTAAGCCATATCTACAAATGAAATTAGCTACTGTATAGCTTAAAGTTAAAATTCCTGCATGAAAATCCACGTGAAGAATCTTTTTAGAATTTTCTGGCATTTGTTGGCTAGCAATGATAAGTGCCGATCCAAAAGAAGCTAGAGCTAAATAGTGGACGGTTAAAGCCCATTTATTGGCTTTTCCTCCCAACATAAGCTGCCTTTTACGATTTTCTCTTGCCCAAGGGTATTCATTTTTAGGAAGCTTTCTGGGTTTGTTTAAAATATTATGAGCCACAAAGAAAGCCATGGAAGCGTAGGTGATCACACGTATACTCGTTTTCATGTGGTAGGCATCCTTGGAAGAAATATTTAAAGCTTCACAAATGTCGTCCAAATTAAGGTAGAGATTGGTAAAGGCAAATAAGCCTTCCGCTGCAAGACTGGCAAAAAAAGGATTTACCCATTGAGCGACTTTCTTGGGCGTACAATAATGTGAATAAAGACGTACGGTAGCTCCCAATCCAGCAGCACTTAAGACTTCTACAGGGGAGTTGCCCCAGGTTGTAGCATTTAATGCAGTCAATGTGGTGGAACTGATAAGCAGAAAAGGGAGAGTCGTCTGCCATGTTAATTTACACATACTAGATAGCTTAGTCACTTTAGACCGCTTAATGGCTTTTTTCTTTATCGAACGAGAAGCAGCACGCCCTACAGAAATTTCTTCATCCGAAGAAGAAAAACGTTCTATGTCACTATTGATGGCAGGAGGATGGGGAGACAAAAAATCTTCTGTCTCACTCCCTCCTTCCAATGAAGTATAAGGAAAAGCAGCCCTTTCGGCATCACTGCTCTCCAAGTCAGAATCAAAATGATTTTCAAGGGGCCTTTGCCTATAACGATTAATAAATGAACTGATGCTCATAAATATAAAAACCTAATTTTTAAATATTATTGAAATTATCCCTGTTGTCAGAAGAGATTATAATTAGCAGAATGTCTTTACCTTTTAACCTTAAAAAACCTTTAGTCAAGTTTGTTATAACATCTAGCTTTTTGCTCTCACCCCTTTTTATGAACTTCAGGAAAGAGAGAAAAATTTGGCTCTATTACATGCTTTGATTCCTATTTCCCTCTTTGCAAAGCATAGAAACAAACAACACATCGCCGGAAGCGAGGTATAGATGTTTAAACTTCTTAAAAACTTTAAATAGATCAGGCAAAAAAACTTACAAACTTAAAATACCATCCGACCATCTCGCTCTAAAGCTTATTCCTCCAGGTATTCTTAAAGCTTTAAAATAAAAATTACAAGTAAAAAAAGTTATGTTATCCTATAGTTAAATATAAAAAGCTCAGATTTAAACCAATATGTAAAAAAAAATCTTTTACTTATCTATTTATTGATTAGATAAGTAAAAGATTTTGTTTTTTATTTAGGGTTAAACGAAGAAAAAGAGTGGCAAACTTTTGTAAGCTCTGACGAAAAAACATTTTCTCAATGAGAATTTCTATATTCCATGCAATTATTAGCGGCCTGCGCTAGCGCAAAGCTTGAAGCATTTTCGGGATTTAAATTGTGCACACTACCAAATCTTGCACGATTATTTCCTAGGTTGAATCCTAGCAATCCATACATAGAAAGTAATAGAGCATATTTAAAACCACTAGATACATCCACATCAGAATTTAGAAGCATAAACTTGGTATGGAGAAAAAGATATAAGAACAAGATCCCGTAGCTATTGACGTTTAATTCAAAATCAAGTTGATTGATCACTCGATTGTCTAAATTTCGCTGGCTAATCAAAAGTTCCACAGCCTTACTTGATAAGTATCCTCCTACAGAAGTTAAACCAAGCGTAAGCATTGCTGAACCCGTATGCCAATCATTGGTCATCATGCATGCGATTGTAAAAGCTAAAAGCGCGATAGACAAAACGCCCGTCTTAACATATTCAGCCTTTCTAGCTGTGATTTCTAAAGGTGTAACTCTCGTGTAGCTATGCAACCTTTCATAGCTTCTCTCTTGAAGAACACGTGTAGCAGCTCCTAGACATCCAAGAGCACCATAAGAAAGAGAGGCATTCAAGGGAAATAAAAATCCTGGCAAAACTCCGCTAAAAGTTTCAAGAGTTCTTCTGGCAAGGATCAAAATCCTATTCTTAAGTGCTGTGGGTTCTCTGTCAAGGCCTTGAAAATATCCTCGGTAGGAACTATTATTTTCTAACGACCAATCATGAGCCTTTAAGCCACACCTGAAAATGAAATTAGCTGCCGTATAACTTAAAGTTAAAATGCCTGCATCAAAATCTAAATGAAGAATTTTTCTAGAATTTTCTGGCATTTGTTGGCTAGTCACTATGAGAGCTGCCCCCAAGGAAAACAAAGCTAAATAATGAACAGCCAAAGCCACTTTATTAGCTGATCTTCCTAAAATAAGAAGCCTAGTACGTAGATCAGAATCCGGGGAAGGTAATTCTTTAGGTTTTGCTAAAATATTATGAGTGACAAAAAAAGCAGTGGAAGCATAGGTGATCGATCGAACAAGAGTTTTAAGAGCCTCTTCATAGCCGGACAATAATCTTCCCTCTTGGCTTATATCATCCAAATTAAGATAGAAATTGGTCAGCGCAAATAAGCCTTCTGCCGCTACACTGGCGAAAAAAGGAGGGGCCCATCGTGCAATCTTTCCAGAAGAGCAATAGTGTGAATAAATACGTAAAGTAGCTCCTAATCCGGCAGCACTCAGCATTTCAACTTGCCGATTATCCCATTTTGCTGCATTTGCACCTATAATGCCGGCAGACAATCCATACAGTAAAGGTAAAACTGTTGTCCAGGCCGATTTACAGCTGTTTGCATAATCATTCTCTCTTAAAGGAGCAATACCATTATTTGCCCTTTCAGATTCACTCTCATTTTCTTCATTAGAAATTGGATAGTAGGGATTGCCAAGAGCCTGATTTAAGCTTCCAGCCTCTATCCTTCTGTACGGTTGGGCACTATCCTCGTCGCTACCCTCTTCGAATGAAAGATCATCATTTATACGTGCGAAAGATCGCTCACTACAATAATTGCCCATCCGTGAAATAATGCCCATCAATCTATCAACCTAATTTTTATTTGTTATAATTATTTTTAATGGATGCAAAGTAAAGTTCTTATCTTCTCAATTCTAGTATTGATCTGTAGAAAAATAATAAAGCTATTCCTTAAATAATCTCATCCGCATTTTTATCCTCCTCTACCTCTTGGTCTCCATCAGGCCCCGGGCCAAAATTAATGGCATAAAGATTTTGCCGCTTCTCCTCCTCTACCTCTTGCCCTTGATCGCCTGTGGGCCCAGGGCCAAAATGGATGGCATGTAAGCGATGGCTAATCTTTAATCCTGCACCCAACATGGGCGTTAGACTTAAGCAAGCTACTCCGAGAAAAAAACATATAGGCTTTAGCATAACCTTACTCCTTTAAACTTGTTCTCAATCTCTTTTTTAATGGCTAACAACTAAAAATACTATTAAAAATTTATTTAAAAATTCTTTTTAAACATAAAATATTCATGGCTAAACGAATATACTAAAATATTTTTTAATTTTTTTATGAAGGTTCTTAAAACTTTTAATTGTCTTTCTCTTTAGAATGTGATGACAAAAAAAAGACGATATTTTTTTCCCTCTAAGTTATTAATCAATAAACGCTTATATTAAAGCAAGCCCTTGAGAAAAAAATTTTATTTGCAGAATATTTAATTAGGGCGTATCCATTTTTGGGAGGCAGGAATATTTTTAATTAAATTAAGGGCAGCTTGAAAAGCTTAAGGTGATGGCATGACAATCAAGCTAATTGTAAAACAAGGTTAATGAATATGGCCAAACTTACGAATAATAAGAGATATACAGGAATTTTTGTCGTGCAAAATGATCGAGGCTTGCATACACGGCCTTCAACAGAAATTGTCAAATGCGCTACAAGTTTTAGATCGGAAGTCCATCTCATTTACCAAAAAAGTTATGTGAATGCTAAGTCTTTACTAGGTATTCTGATGCTGGCCGCTACTAAAGGCTCTAAAATTCAAATAGAAGCCGAGGGTGAAGATGCCCAAGAGGCTGTTGCTAGCCTAATTGCTTTAGCTAAAAACAATTTTAATATTAAATATTGATTGATTAAACGTTCATTCTTCCTCAATTGCCAAGGTCTTTTCCAAAACTTCGCGTGTGCAAAAAACAGGAGCATTATTCATTAATGCAAGAGTTATGCAATCGCTAGGCCTAGCATCAATTTCTACAATATGGCGTCTTACCCCTGCATCTTGTTCTAAAAATAGGCGTGCAAAATATGTGGTATCCTGGATGTCATTGATAACGACTTGTTTAATTCTAATTTCATACCCTCGGAAAATATAACTAATAAGATCATGAGTAAGGGGTCTAGCTTTCTCCGCGCCTGTTAAAAAAATTTGAAGATTACGGCCAATAGCAGGATCAGTATAGATAGCAAATTTTTTTCCCTGCCCTTTCAAGATTACTACCGTATAAGAGCGAGTTTGCATGATTTTATCAAAGGAAAGTTGAATAAGTTCAGAAAGCATAAATAATAAATCCTGAGTAAAAGAGGAGATTCCCTCGTTGATCTAAAAACTAACCGTTATTAACCTTAAGCTGTAAATCTATTAAGTTGGTATTCTAAAGATTTTCTCTTTTATCTGTCTTTCTTTTCTTCTGGAAAAAGGCTTGCTATCCCTTCCTCCCATATGGCTAACCGATGCAAAAAGCCTTCATCTTCACTAAAGAGGGTAAAATCCTAAAATATCGATTATTTTAATTCCGTAAAAATTTTCACTTTTCCATCATTATAGCCCACAATAATTCTTCCCGCTAGACCAATGAAAAGGCCAGATTCTACCACACCTACAATTTCGCTCAGTCGTTGGTGCACTTGCTCAGCTTTTTCTAACTTTTCTTTGAAATAAATATCGTAAATATAATTTCCATTATCGGTGCAATACAGCTTTTTTTCATCATGCGTCCTTATTTTACCTTGATAACCTAGCTGTTCAAGGCGATAAATAGTTGCCGGATAAGCGAAGGGAACAATTTCAACGGGCAAAGGAACTTGTCCAAGCTTTTTAACAAGTTTAGCTTGATCCACAATAATGACCATTTCCTTACTCATGCTAGCCACAATTTTTTCTCTTAGTAGCGCGCCACCCCCACCTTTAATCATTGTTTTGTTAGCATCAATTTCATCAGCTCCATCCACCGTTAGATCGATAGAAAAAAGAGTATTGATATCAATTAAAGGAATGCCTTTTTCTAATGCTAACTTTTGAGATTGAGAGGAAGTAGCCACCGCTTGAATTTTAAGGCCCTCCTCACATCGCTGAGCAAGCTTTTCAATGAAAAAAGCTGTGGTAGAACCAGTACCTAATCCTACTGTCATTCCGTTTTCTACCAAATTTGCCGCCGCAAAGCCGGCCGATTTTTTCGCAATTTGCTGGCCGATAAAATTATTATCTGACATTATAATCTCTTTTAAAGTTTATTCGCATTATTAGTAGGCCTATGATTACATTACAAGAACTTTGTGTTTACTTAGATAAACTTTTAGAGCCTAGCTCCATCAAGGATTATGGTTTAAATGGCTTACAGGTCGAAGGAAAAAAAGAAATTTTAAAATTAGCTACCGCTGTATCGGCAAATTTGGAAACCCTTCAAGCTGCTGTTCACTGGAAAGCAGATGCTTTATTAGTCCACCATGGCCTATTTTGGAATCAGGATAGCTATCAAATCCGAGGAATAAAAAAAAATAAAATAGCTTTGCTATGCCAGCATAATCTTTCTCTAATCGCCTATCACCTTCCCTTAGACATCCATTGTAAATGGGGCAATAATTGGAGAGCTGCCACAGAAATGGGATGGGATAATCTTCAACCCTTTGGTTTAGCTAACGGTCTATGTTTAGGAGTTAAGGGCCGTTTGAAAAAAATGAGCCGTCTAGATTTTCGAAAAAAGCTAGAAGATTATTATGACCATGTTGCTCATCTAGCTCTAGGAGGGAAAGAAGAAATTGAAACTGTAGGCCTAATAGCAGGAGGCGGTTATAAATTCCTATCCTACGCTGCGGATGAAAAATTAGATTGCTTTATCTCAGGCAATTTTGATGAACCTGCCTGGAGCCAAGCCTATGAGGAAAAGATTAATTTCTTTGCTATGGGACATTCTGCGACTGAAAAAATTGGACCTAGAGCTTTAGCTACCCATTTACACGAAAAGTTTCAGATTGATTGCAAGTTTCTAGACATATATAATCCATTTTAAGGAAACCGGGTTATATAAAATTATTTTGTCTTTGCTTAGTGAGATTTACAAGCGTCCTTTTCCTGCTTTAAAGATCCTATTTGTTTTCATCTTTATTCTTTAAATTTTTTAATGGCTTTTTGAGATTAGGCCTCCTTTTATGGAGTTTAAGGTAGCTACCACCACCGTTATGAGAGGAGGAAGAGATCCTGAATTTGCTTCTAGCTAATGAAATTATTTTCTCTTATCACTTATTTCTTTTTACAGCTATTTAAGCGCATGATAGGGAATTTCAAGCTTTTTTATCATTTCTATTAAGCTTGCTCTCTTTTCTTCTTAATCTGCTTTGTAGGTATCTCTCCTCTACCCTTTCATCAATAGTGGCTAGCTCTTTGCTCGCTATCCATCCTCTTTTTAAGCTAAATAACCCACCTTCCCCTGATTTATTTAGCTTTACATAATGGGGAGTAGCGATGTAAGAAAAATAGCGCTCATTATAAATCATCTTGCCATGCAAGAATAAATTTTTTCATACACTCATCTAGTTCATTGACAGAAAAATACTTAAAATTCAAAATAGCATCCATTCTTACCCTTTTTAAGGACTTACATGCCCAGCTTAATAGAAACTCTAGCCGAACGTGGCTTTATTGAAGCTTGCACAAGTGATGAGCTGAAAGATATATTAGCACAGCCTACAAAAGTTTATTGTGGATTTGATCCTACTGCCGATAGCTTGCATTTGGGCCACCTGATCTGCATGATGGGGCTTGCCTGGTTTCAACGTTTTGGGCACACTCCTTTCGTTATATTAGGAGGGGCAACAGGCATGATTGGCGATCCTTCAGGTAAAATTTCTGAGCGGCAAATCTTAGATGAAGAGACATTACTAAAAAACCTTATTGGCATTCATAAAAATTTTGAAAAAATCCTTGAGGCGCATGGTCGTCCTAATGCAACGGTTTTTTTAAACAATTATGATTGGTTCAAAAATTTTTCGCTTGTAAGTTTCTTGCGCCAGGTTGGCAAGTATTTTAGAATGGGTCCTATGCTTTCTAAAGATTCTGTTAAAGGACGTATGACTTCCGAAGAAGGCATGAGCTTTACAGAATTTGCCTATCAAGTCTTGCAAGGCTATGATTTTCTTCATTTATTTCAGAATTATGGGGTAAAAGTTCAAATAGGTGGAAGTGACCAATGGGGCAATATTACAGCAGGAACAGAGCTCATTCGAAAGGCAGTTGGTCAATCCTCTTATGGTTTAACCTTTCCTCTATTAACCCGCAGTGATGGACAAAAATTTGGAAAATCTGAAAAGGGAGCTATATGGCTTTCAGCGGATAAGCTTTCTCCTTATGAGTTTTATCAATATTTAGTACGTGTTTCTGATGCCGATGTCATTAAAATGATGCGCATGCTGACCTTTATGGATATGGATGAAATCAGAAAATATCAAGAGCAAATGCAGCAACCCGATTACGTACCCAATACGGCTCAAAAACGCCTAGCTAAAGAAGTAACGCGTATCGTGCATGGAGAGGAAAACTTTAAAATAGCTTTAGGAGTTACCGAAGCAGCAGCTCCGGGAGCCAAAGCTAATTTGGATGCTCCAGCACTTGAATTAATGGCGCAAAATATGCCGTCCCGTATCCTTAAAAATAATACGGTCGTCAATGCTAAATTGCTTGAACTGATATGCCAAGTAGGACTCCTGCCTAGTAAAAGTGAAGCAAGACGCTTGGCTCGAAATGGAGGAATATATTTAAATAACAATAAAGTGGAAGATGAGCACTACATTATACGACCTGATGATTTAATAGCAAATCGCCTGCTGTTGTTAGCCGTTGGTAAAAAGAATAAGATATTAATAAGTATTGAAAATTAACATTTTTCTAGACGAATAGCCCTATTCCCAAAAATATAATGCCTAAAGTAAAGAATCTTCTTGAAACGAAAAGTTGATTGATTATCATAAGGTTTAAATATTTTTAGCTGCGTTCTACAATTTTTCCAAGAAAGCAAGGCTAGAAAAAATAAAAAAGCTTGCTAGTAATAAAGTAAATACAAAAAATTAGCCCATAAACTCATCGCATATTCAATTAAGGAGTTCTAAAATTATGACAACTATGACCAAGAAAAGTACTATGACAAAAAAGAAATTGATCAATTCGATTTCGCAAGACAAAGGGATTCATCCTAATGATGTACGCCATGTCATACAATCTTTTCTAGATAAAATGACTGAATGCCTCTCGGATGGGGATCGCCTTGAATTCCGTGATTTTGGTGTCTTTGAAGTGGTCGAACGGAAACAAAAAATTGGTCGTAATCCTAAAAAAGCTGAGGAACCTATCGTTATTCCTGCACGCAATGCCGTTAAGTTTACTCCCGGTAAGAAAATGCGTAAGCTAATTGAACGGCCTCGTTCTATCTAATCATCCAATCGTTTAAGGATATAGGATAAGGAATAGAGGATTGTACATCCTTAATTCCATCCTTATCCACTTATTGTAAGCTTTTAGAATATAAATAGCTAAGCATCTGTTTTCCAGCTTCTTTGTCAGTGTATAAAAATCCTAAGACTTTCATTGCTTTATCTAGCAGATGAAATAATCTTTTGGAATATAGAGTTTATCTTTTTAGCTACCTTAAGAAGTTTTAGTGGCCAAATTGCGCTTTGCTATATTATAATCTACCTACAATTAAGCAAAGGCAGTCATTATCATGACCTTACCCAAATTATTAATCATTTCGGCAATTATTTTATTTAGCATCATTGGTGTGGCAGCTTTATTCAAAAATAAGCCTCCTCACTCAGACTTTATTAGTGAGCCCGTCTCTTCTCCTCCTCCCATTGAAATTGAGATAAATAGTGATTCTTTTTCCAGCTCTGCCCTTTCCTCTCTTTCTCAAACATCATCCTCTCCTCTTCCAGCCCCCTCTCTAAAAGCTAAGGATGGAGAATTTTCTGATAAAGATTCTAATGACCCGTTTAACTCTCCTGAAAAGGTATTAGAATTTAAAGCCCAGCTTCCTGAAGAAAACAGGGTGATGGAATTTTTTAATACCACTAGTCCAAAATTTCCTATTGTAGAGACCATCACTTATAAGAGCCGCGTCAATTGGCAAAAAGGCAGACCTGCTTGGCTATCAGATTATGCAAATCACTATAAAACCTCGCGTCATTTTATCGCTCGTAGTCTCAATGGAAAGCCTGATTATCTTAAGCAAGATGTAAATGAAGGTGCACGCTTCAACATTTTACACCCTCACAAAATGATTCATTTCCATCTTTTGATTGACTTATCGCGCTGCCAGATGTGGTTCTACTATTATGATATAAATGCTAAGGAAAAAGTATTAGTGAAAACCTATAAAGTAGGATTAGGACGTTTGGATCCTTCCACACGTTCCGGTTTATTGACTCCTCTCGGAATATATTCTTTAGGTTCGCGAGTAGCAGTCTATAGCCCTAAGATAATGGGAATCCATCAAGGCGCCAAAGTAGAAATGATACGCATATTTGGGACACGCTGGATTCCTTTTGAAAAAGAACTTCACGGAACAACAGCACCAGCTAAAGGCTTGGGCATCCATGGCATGCCATGGCTAGTAAAAAATGGCACACTGATGGAAGATACAAATAGTCTAAGTAAATATGAAAGCGATGGCTGTATCCGTATGGCTGCTGAAGATATAGAAGAACTTTATTCTATCATTATTTCTCGTCCTACCACTCTTGAACTTACAAAGGATTTTTTTAAGGCCGAAAATAGCATTGAAACGATCATTGAGATTGCCAACAAGTAGTGTCAAATTAAGTTTCTTTTTTCTATACTTTGTTCGAATAAATTTGAAAAAAATCCTTTAACTAGGGAGCGACTGTTTGGACATTTTACCCCACGAAAGACAAATTCAAGAATATGTTAAAACTATAGAGCATCTTAAAAAGCAAAATAATGATAATCCAATCTTTAATACAGAAATTAAAAAACTTGAGCAGAAACTAGAAAAGCTTAAAGAAAAAATATATTCCGAGCTAACTCCCTGGCAGCGCGTTCAGATCTGCCGCCACCCTTCCCGCCCTCAATCTAGCGACTATATTAAAAATATTTGTCAGAATTTTTATGAACTTTGTGGAGACCGCACCTACGGAGATGATCCCTCGATTATAGGGGGATTAGCTAAAATCGGCCCGATGAAATGTATGGTGATGGGCCAGGAAAAAGGCTGCGATACGGAAAGTAGAGTCCGCAGGAATTTTGGGATGTTAAACCCCGAGGGCTTTAGAAAAGCTTTAAGGCTTATGCAACTAGCTGAAAAATTTAACCTTCCTATCGTAACATTTTTAGACACACCTGGCGCTTATGCTGGCTTAGAAGCGGAGGAAAGAGGACAAGGATGGGCAATCGCTTTAAATATACGCACCATGGCACGTATAAATACGCCTATCATTGTCACTATCATAGGCGAAGGTTGTTCAGGAGGCGCATTAGGCATGGGAGTAGGCGACGTAGTAGGCATGATGGAACATGCTTATTATTCGGTAATTTCTCCAGAAGCGTGTGCTTCCATTTTATGGAAAGATGCCAAGAAAAATACAGAAGCTGCTAGCATTCTTAAATTGAATGCTGAAGATATGCTGCCTTTAAATATTATTGATGCCATCATCAATGAGCCTTTAGGAGGAGCGCATCACGATCCGCAAAAAGCTTATATGAATATGCAGCAATTCATTCTAGAGCAATGGCAAACACTTCGTCACATTCCCAAAGACATTTTGCTTGAACAGCGTTATCTTAAATTTCGCAAAATGGGCCAGTTCACTAGCCATGCTAACAGCTAAACTAGCCTCAACCTACACCTCTGATAAAAAGATAGAATCATAGGAAAGAAAGAGAATTATTTTTATGGGCTCATTATTTAACAATAAGAAAAGACTCCTTAATTTATAACCTTTAATCTCTTCTCGTTTTTCACTTTATATCGCATGTAGCCCTAATATAACAACTTGGATTTTAGGTTTAATATTAACATGATAAAAATTTTTAAAATTTCTTTTGATAAATATGTGCATGCTACCCTCATAGTATTTATTATATTAGCTATGTTATTACTCACGGTGGCCTCGCAATTAGAAATATTAGCTTTAGGAATAATCACTAAGAAAGGGCCAGACGTATTTGAGCTTTTTGCTCCCTTAAAAGAGGGTTCTTTGCAAAAAGTTGATAAAATAAGCGCGGTAGAGCTGCATCAACGCTTCGCTCAGCTAGATAGCAATCATAAAGGCTATATTACCTCTGCTGAGATCGACCATTTTATGGCTAAGCTTAAAAATAAAAATCTTCTGGAAGAAGCTACCCGCCGCATCAATCGTATATTGCCTATTAAAGAAAATCTATCTAGCCTTGCTTTATTTTTAGTATTTGTTGCTTTTTTTAAAGCCCTTACACTGTTTGCTCATCGCTTCTCGACACGAGTCTTAGCTATTCGGGTTAGTAGTAAATTGCGCCAGCAATATTTTGAACATATTCAAACTCTACCATTAAAATTTTACCATGATCATCATATTGGCAGCTTGTCCGCACGTGTAGTGAGTGATTCCTCAACCATCGCTGAAGCTATCAATGCTTGCCTTGTTAACTACCTTCAAACGCCTTTTACTGTATTAACTACCCTCTTTATGTGCTTTCTCACCTCCTGGAAACTATCTTTGATTATATTCATTGGCTTTCCTCTGATTGTATTTCCTATTATTTTTCTAGCCAAACGTGTTAAACGCATTTCAAGGCAAATCCAACAAAATCAAGAACGCTTTGCTTCCGTTATAATTGATTTTCTAGCTGGTATTCAAACTGTAAAGCTGTTTGGAATGGAGGAATTTTCCTTAAAAAAATACAAAGATCAAAATCAAAAAATGGCTGCACTTGAAAAAAAAAGTGCATGTTATGATCTTGCTTCTCGCCCAATTATCCATACCATCGGAATGTTTTTCTTAGCGACTGCTCTTATGTATGGTTTGTATGTGCTCCATATGAGCATACCTGAAGTGCTATTTTATTGTGGCTTGTTATATATATTTTATGAGCCCATTAAAAAATTTGCTGAAGAAAACAGCCATATTCAACGCGGAATCGCCGCTGCTGAACGGATGTGCGAAGTGCTAGAGCTAGTTCCCTGCATCCGGGATGTCGATGGGGCAGAAACGATGGCTACATTTGAAGATTCTATTGAATTTGACAATGTGTGGTTTCGCTATGATCAGGATTGGGTTTTAAAAGGATTAAGTTTCAAAGTAGAAAAAGGCACCACAGTAGCCATTGTAGGGCCTACCGGAGCAGGTAAATCTACTATTGTTCATCTTCTTCCTCGTTTGTATAACATTCAGCAAGGAACAATACGTATTAACAATAAGCCAATCACAACTTTTACTCAGAAATCCCTAAGAGAACAGATTGCTTTCGTTCCTCAAAAACCCTTTCTTTTCCTTGATACAGTAGCTGAAAATATTTCTTATGGAAAAAACTTATCTATCCAGCAAATTGAAAATGCCGCTAAAAAAGCTTACGCTGAAGAATTTATCCTTCAATTACCTAATGGGTATGACACAGAATTAGCTGAAACAGGAAAAAATTTATCAGGCGGCCAGCAACAACGCCTAGCTATAGCGCGGGCTTTAGCTAAAAATGCTCCTATCCTTATTATGGACGAGGCCACCTCCGCTTTAGATGCTATTAGTGAAATACATATTAAAAATGCAATTCATCAACTACGAGGGCAAGTCACTCAAATCATTATTGCTCATCGTCTCTCTACCATTGAAGACGCTGATAAGATTATCTATCTAGAAAAAGGAGAAAAACTAGCCGAAGGTACTAAAGAGGAATTGCTACAAAATTGCCCTGGCTTTAAAAAAATGTGGGAGCATATGTATCATGCCAACCAAACATCCTAAGGGGGAAATGAGAAAAAAGAAGGCAGTTGTTATTCATTCAGGGGGTATGGATTCTTCTATCTGTTTAGCGCTTGCCATACAAGAGCTTGGAAAAGACGCAGTGACTAGCCTCTCTTTTTGCTACGGCCAACGGCATGCTTCTGAAATTATACAAGCCGAAAAAATTTGCAAAGATTGGAATGTCGAGCATGCCACTCTTAACTTAAGCTGCTTAAGTCAAATTACCGCCAATGCGCTAATTAACCAAGCGATAGCCATCGAAAAAGATCCGCCAACTACTCCCAATACGTTAGTAGTAGGCCGAAATGGATTAATGGCACGCCTGGGAGCCATTTATGCGGATTATCTTGGAGCTTCCTCTATCTATTTAGGGGTGATCGGCGTGGAAGGTAACTATTCAGGCTATCGAGATTGTTCTCGAGAATATTTTGACCTTAAGCAGAAAATTTTGCGTATAGACCTAGCCAATCCGCACTTTAAAATTTTAACTCCTTTAGTATCTATGACTAAAAAGGAAACCTTGGAAATAGCTTATCGATTAGGTATCCTTGAATACCTCTTAAATACCACGATTACCTGCTATGAAGGGATTTCCAAAGCAGGCTGCCAACAATGCCCTGCTTGTAGGCTCCGTAATCAAGGCCTGCAAGAGTTTAAAGAAGCTAATCCGAGTGTTTTATTAAATGTTAAATCTTAAATCACAGCCAATTAAAAAATTTTAATGGGAGGAGGCTGCTTAACCTCAATCAGGGACTTTGTGCTTTACTTCAGCTTCACTAAGTAGGCTCCTTTAAGTTAACGCTTTATTCTTTCCTCCTCCAAAGCGTGAAATTTTTTCCTTTAAACAGCATAACCTTTATCAATTGAATGAGCATTTTCTTATGAGGACTATATAGATCAGCAAGATTAGCGCTAAAGAGATCTTCCAAGGGCTAGGCTTACACTTAATAAGATTCATATCCGTTGAGAAGATATGAGCTTTTATCTTTATAACATTGGCGTAATTTTCAAGATTTAGATAAATTCTGCCAAGCCTTTAGCTGCTCTGGTGTGATTCCAAGCCCTGCAAGCCGGCTTTGATCTATTTCTTTAAGATCTTCCATCACATCTTCTATGAAAAAAGCTTGCTCTTCTTTATTGAGCAATTTTAAAGATTGAGAAAAAATGTATTTTTGCAACTCTTCGTTGGTGAGTTGATTAAGGATAACAGCGCGGATAAGAGCACGTCTTTGCTGTCGATAACGTACCCGTATTTCATCAAATCCTAAGGCTTTCACCGTTGAATCATACATGGAGCAGGTTCGCATATATGAGAACATATATAAATCCAGGAGCGGACGAATATCTTGTAGTTCGTAGATCGCAATTACCGCGGAGGGATAATCCTCTCTTCCTACATCATTAAAGGATAAAGGAACAAAATTACTTTTGATTAACGGAATATTTGCGCTAAGCCGCGCCGTGCGTTTATTTACATCAGAAAATCCTTGCAAATAGGTTAGATGAACCAGCAAAAATAGGCTTTGCTCAAAAGGATTTATAATTACCGCTGCTTTTTCAATAAGGCGATTAAGGCGTACGTGCAGCTACTTTTTATCTTCAAAAGGAATATAGGTGGACCCACCTAGGCGAACTCCATGATCTCTGATTTTTCCGGCATACCGGGCCTCTACTAATCCGTCTGAAAGAAGGTAATGCAAAGTACAGATAGTCTGCTCCGTCGCCTCTAACCTGGGAGCATTGTCTACCATATAACGGATAGCTTCTTTATGATTAAGGATCATAATTTTTTCTTCATCCAGCTTGCCTTCCACGCTCGTCCCTTCCAGGACTAGGCGTTGAGTATCCAGCAAGGAATAGGTGTTACCTTCCAACCTGGAGGAGTTATAGGAAAAATCGATAAGTAAGCGAATAAAAATTTGATGAGCATAAGTACCTGCCGGGTCTTCCTGTTTAGAGCGTTGTCCTGCTTTTTGTAATTGCCTTCTATCATCTAAGGAAAGGTAAAAAGTAATATTTGGCTGATAAGCCTCAAACCATTGATCATTGTAGGCCAGCGGTGTGCGTTCATAAAGAGGACGTCTCACTTGTTGAATGGCTTTTGTGCTAGCTGTTCCAAAGCAACTACTTGCTTTGCTCATTCTCGTTTAGCAAGCTGTATAGCATAGTATTTTGTTCCTCGTTTTTGCCCAATTCGTTCCAGCAGCCCTTCACTTATCATCTCCGCCAACCATCTTCGTACACTTCGCTCGGCATAACCGCTGCCTAGTTTTTCAAGCAAAAGAGGTAAGCTAATAGGTTCTACCTCTTGGCTTAACTGCTGGAGTAGGGCCAGCTTTTTATCTTGAGTGTTTTTCATTGTCTTTAACTTTGCCCTGTTTTCGTAACTTAGAAGGATGTTAAATTAAATACGGCCATTTTTCAAGAAGTATGGCCGTATTAATTTAAATACGGCCATACTGACTTTTATTCGGCAGCATGCTTTTTGGATGAGGCAGCAAGCAGCTTGAGAAAATAGAAGGGAAAGCAAAAAAGGGCGAAATTTGCACTCTTTAATGAGGAAAAAGGATGTTTTATAGTAGGATTATTGTTTACCTTGCTTATCAAATACCCTTATAATCCTCGTTAGCTTCTAGATGTTTTTAAATTAACAATCCTATTCTTCCTCTATTGGACACACCTATTTACCATGCTTTTAAATGACTCCAGCTAAGTTCAAAAAAAGCGCATTTTTAATTAAACTCTTAAAATCTGAAACTTCTCTTGATTAGGTTTAAACTTGTTAGATAGCCAAATTTTGCATAGGTTAAAGGATGTTTGGGAAGGTAATCTGCATGGGTAGACTTTTTGGAACTTATTTTATTATTCCTCGCATTTATATATAGCTTTTATCTATTGTCCCCCTTAAAATCATAAAAAAAAGGTTCAATTTTTTGAATAAATTTTATAAACTTTTAAATTTATTAAAATAATTAGTTTATAAATAAATAGGCGATAAAAATTTTGCCATCTATTTTGTAATCCTAAATTTACAGAGATGCTCTCCTAAAATTTATTAATATTTATTTAAATTAAGAGAACAATTACCCTTAAAAAAGGGAGTAAACAATGAAAATTAATGAAGCTTACAGAGCTGTTTATAAAGCAAGAAACTATTGCGATCATAATCAAAAAAAAAGCTTAACTCAGCAAGAACGCAAGCTACTTTTAATATGTTGTGCTACCTTGCAAAACCCTACGAAAGGCACACTTACCCTTCAACAAAGCCATCAGCTTAAATATTTACTTAAACGTTTAGATGCTCTTCCTACTAAGCCTTGTGATACCATGCATCCTTTATGTAGGTGGTTTTACATCCTTTTAAAAAAGATTGCTAATCTGTGTCATCTGAGAATAAGTCTTAGTAGATTAGAAAACACACTGGAAGACACTTTTTATACCTATATGAAAATTGAACCCAATTTGTTAGAGAAGTTTATCCACATAAAAGCTGAATTAGACGCTAATGAAAATGAATTGCAAACTTATAAAATTTTAAAAAGCATCGAATCTTTTTGCTTACTATCTGCCTGTTTTTCCCCTATTAATAAGATATTTTTGCAAGGAGAACCCCCACATACAATACGCCGTTTGATCTATGATAAAACGGGCCTTAAGCTTGATAAACAACCTCTCAATGCTAAGACAATTGAAGCCATCTCAAAGGCTCCCCAGATTCTTTATAAAAAATATTGTTATGCTCACCGGAAGGGAATAACTGATCTTTTCTTTAAAAAAGCATTTAACGAAAAAGATAAAAATTTTCAAACAAAATTGAACCGTCTTCATGCTTTTAAAGCGAAGAAAGAAAAAAAATTAAGGGGAAAAGAGGAGCTTATATGGAAAACATTTGAAAAGTTTATTAAAGAAGTGGAAATGCATACCACAAGCAATCGTAAGGAAAATAATTTTTACGTGGATTTTGCCAGCCGCGCAAAATTTAACGATTATTTAAGGAGAGAACAGTTTATAGGCAAAAAATATGGCAAGAATAATATAAAAAAGAAAATGACTTACGAAAAAATGATAAAATTGGAAAAATATTTAGCCGGCTTATTAAATATTTGGGAAGGGCAAGTAAACCCCAATATTCCTCTTAAACCTCTTTTAAACAGGCCTAATTTTAATCATATTAACTTCTTTAATCCGATTGCTAAACCTCTTAATTTTTTACCTATAATTGCTAATAATAAACCTACAGCAATTGCTCCCCCTCCCCAGGAAAAGATCCTGGTATCAAATAAGCTAAATGCCCTCTATCTAGAAATGCTAAAAGACCTCGATCACATTCATGATACCGGCAACCTAAGAGCTTATGATCATATCAAACAAACCATTCACGGATTCTTCAAGATCTACTCTAAACGCTTCCAGCTGTGGGATTATTATCTTAAACATTCTTTTTATGATTCTGGAACCTATATCTACGATCTAACAGGCGTCTACTTACATACCGAACAGTCTAAAGAGACCATAAAGTTTTTAATTAAAACTTCTGCAAAACTATTTTTCACCACTTATCAAAAAGCCAAGGCTAATGATCGTTTAAAGGAATTCTTCAACCAAGCATTCTCCTCCTATAATTATTGCTTAGAAGCTCGCTATACATATCTGTGCGATAATTGGGTAGCCTCGGAATCACAAAGCGAATGCATAGGGAAAGAACCGCTGGCAGAAATAATGAAAATTAATCCACATCTCAGTAAGGAAAAAAATATTGAAAAGCTTGTTGAAATCTTTGAAGATTTACAAGCCAGGGAATATGCTAAAGATCATGGAATAAAGATAGATAAAGTTTGGAACAAGCCTGAAGGGCCTAAGCATCATAAGATTTTCAAAGATAAAAAATTTAATCGTTATTACAACGTCCACAACTTCGAACAAGCTTTATTAAGAGGGATGAAAATAGTAGGACAAAAATGTGCTAATGGTATTTATACAGAAAAAGAAGTTAAAGAACTTATTCAGAAAATGGTAGACGCTGATATCATTGATTAATAAGAATTTTAATACGCTTACTTTCAGCTCTAAAAACGCCTCCTTACTTTTGTTTGGCTTTCTCTCCTTTCTCCTCATTTATCGTTAAGCGCTCAAAAACACACTTTTAAAGAAGAATGCTGCGCAAACCACTATTTTCCTTGTTGATTTGCCAGCCTGCCGCCTTTATCTTTCTATTAGAAACTCTTTTATTCCCATGGAAAGAACTTTGCAATGAAGGATTCCATTGTATATCAGGCCAGCCATAGAATTTACTAATCTTCTTATACAGCTCTTTACGAGGAATATGAAAATCATCGCAAAGGTTATAGATTCCTGCTAGCTTATTTTGCTTGGCATAAGTCATAGCGGAAACAATCTCATCAAGATAGATAAGATTAGTAAAATTATCCCCTGTACCTGCGCAAGCAGTGCCTAACATACGTTTAACGCGCTCTACGATTGAACGTCCTGGCCCATAAATCTCTCCTAAACGGAATACACATATTTGGCGGTAGGAAGTAGTGGCTTGAAATAGTATTTCTTCGGTAGACAATAAAATTTTGCTATTTGTTTGAGTAGGTTGAGGTTTAGTCTCTTCATCTACCCATAACCCTCCTTGCTCACCATAAACCGAAGAGCTGCCTGTATAGATCACATGAGAGACATGCGTATTTTTAAGAGCCTTCACTAGCTTCTCAGCTGTACATAGATAAGTTAACTTATAATCTGCAGGGCTATCAGGAGCTACAGCCAAGATAACAACATCTTGTTTTTCTAGCAATTTTTGCCAATCCCCATCCAAAATATAAACATGATCTATCCACTTTCTTAATTCCGACGCTTTTTTTAAGCAACGTGTGGTTACGGTAATCTCATGTCCCTCCTTTTTCCATTTTATAGCTGCCGATCTTCCTACATAGCCACATCCTATGATACAAATCTTCATACATATACAAATGGTTAAAGGTAGCCAAGTTTTTCAAAGCAATTTTTTAATTCTGTATTTTCGGCTTTATCAAAAGCTCCTGAGCTAGCAAGCCATTTAATATAATCACGCGGTACATCTTTCAATGGAACCCCTTGATGCTTACCGAAAGGCATATGATGAAGTTCGCGAGGTTTATTAATTAATTTAAAGATGGTTTCCATATCTAAATCATCCGTCATTAAAGAGAAGACTTGATGCAAGACAATAACATCATCAAGGGCTCGGTGGGCTTTGTTTGCTTCTATTTGATAAATTTCTCTTAAAAATTGTAAAGTATGTTTAGGAAGATCGGGACGATAACGTCTTGCCCATTTTAAAGAATCTAGAAATGACCATGCGGGCATATGAATTTGATGACGCCCAAACTCTTGACGAAGAAAATGAAGATCAAAAGCATCATTATTATGGGCAATCAAAATGACATCGCCTTCACAAAAGTCTATAAACTCTTGCCCCACCTGTGCAAAGCTGGCGCATTCGGCAACCATCTCATCCGTAATATTGTGAACTGCAGTAGCTTCAGCAGGAATAGGGCATCCTGGATTAATCAGCTTCTCAAAAGAAATATTATTTACAGGATCAAAAGCTGCAATCTCGATAATACGATCCCTATCAGCTTTAATACCTGTCGTTTCAGTGTCATAAAAAATAGCACGTCTTGGCATAATGAGGCAGTATCCTTTTAACGTTATTATTTTACCTTAAAATCTTTCTATATTTTTCTTAACTACTTTCCATTTTGAAAAATTTAAAGATATTATATCAACTGATCATGGTAATTAGCTTAACATGTTTTAAGAGAAGGAAAATAGAGCCTTCGGCTCTTTTTAAAAAAATACCGAGCTTAGCACCACTTAAATAAAAAGATTAGAGCAGTTGAAGCTAAGAGTTTACTTCGGTTGAGAACAAGTACTTATATCCACCTTTAAATACTTTTATACATTTTTTATTTTCTTATTTTAGCAGCTTCCCCTTGTTTGACTACATCTATAAAGCGAGCTTTACCAGCGACCACAGCGGCGATTATAGGAAAAAATGTTTCTATCACAAGAGGAATAGTATGAATATAATTACTAAGGATTTCCCCTGCTACCTTTTTATCGCTAGCCGGTAAGATGGTCCGGTAAAAAACGATTTTAGCTCGTTCATCTAAACCGAAACCAGGAACATCGATTTCTTTATTGAATAAATGTAAAACACGTGCAACTTCACTAATCGTTTGACTCTCAAGAGCGATAGGAATAGGAGCGAATAATTGAAGAAGTTCCTCATCATTTAATAAGCCGATAAAAAGAGGAAAAGCTTCATTTTGCACTTTAAAAAGAGTATATATTTGCTTGGTCTCTGGCTGATGTTTTACATCTACAGATTTATTAATTAGGTATTCGTAAAGACTATCAATAGTGAGGGGAATCATAAACTTTTAAAAACCTACATTGGGCGTAAAATTATTTGGTTGCTTTTCTCTAATAATCTCAGGATTATTAGTAGAAGGAACAACAGAGTATTCATCTTCTCTTGGCAAGCGATAACAAGCACAAAGAAAGCAAGTACAAATTAGATAGAACATTGAGAAAATAAAAATTTGTCTGTTTTGCATATCTCCCCTTCTTCAGTCATTTGTAAATTCAACAATACTATCCTATTCGCTAATATTTAGGAAATCGAAAGCCTTATTTTTTGCATTTTACCTCTGCCTTTTGTGTAAACCTCTTTCTCGGCAGTAAAATATAAACTTAATTGTTAGAGTGGGAGAAAATAAGTTTTCAATGACATCAAGACACAGTAAAGTAGTTGAAATTAAAAAAGTAAGTTTTTATTTCTTGTTTTTTGGTCTTTTTCCAAGGAAACAAATTAAGCTAAAGCTTGTGTGACTCATCATAAAATATTTTTGCTCTCTATCTTCTCTTTAAATGATAAAGGTAGACTTTCCTCCAATTCATTACTTTCAAATCCCCCTACATGGGTAACTCCATTAACAGATTCAGCTAAGATAATTTCTTTTCCTTTTATTTTTAAAAGATAAATGGCTGTTTTCGGGCTTAACGAGCGATAGTCGATTACTTTAATTAAACTGCTAGCGTTCAATTGATGAATTTTCCCTCTGAGCAGCTTTTTAACGATCCAGGAAGCTATTAAAACTACTGCCACAATTAATCCCAACGTGGTTAACATATTGACAAGCTCATGAAAAAATCGAGCTCCTTCATTATCGTCCATTTGTGGAGGAAATTCAATTTTTGAAGTAGGATGGGTAGAATGAGTAGGAGCTTGAAAACCTTCCGAGAGACCTTCTTCAAGGGCAGGAGAAAAGTGGGTGAGAGGTTTTTGATGATCAAGAGCTTGCTCACTATACCCTTGCTTACAAAGCATGTAGGTCATGCAAACAATGACAAAACAAAGAAAATTTTTTTTCATAAGATCTGATGGGTTAGAAATTAATAAGCGCAATTCTAGCATTTCAATATATTTTTGCGCATTTTCTTATTGCCTTTTGTGAGTTTTTTGATAAGCTCAGATCTTTAAAGAGCAAGTCAGGTATGCGATCCCCTTATCACCTTCAAAACAACAATAGCCTTGTATTTCAATTCATGGTTAGTGAATACCTAGCAGCTTGTCAAGCATTTAAAGGCTTTGAGATGGCAGTTCAGAACAACAACTATGAGGCCGCTAACATAGCACTCATTAGGCTACTAGGCTATCAGGATAAAAATCTTTTTCCCTCCTTTTTTGGCTATGCGGATAAAGGCCTACTCCAGCAGCTGCAGAGTAGTTGCCAAACTTTTAACCTTAATGATGAGGACAAAAAGCATCCCGCGCAAACATTAAATTTACATGCCCAAAAAGCTTATTCACTCTGCTATCAAGTTTGGAAAATTGTTGAAAACAAGCCTTTATCACCAGCCTCTCCCTTATCTGAACTGGTATCTCCCTTCATTCCAAAAATTCAAACTATTTTTAATAAGATAGGACGCTTAATTGCTAAATTATTCTTGCAATTTGAAGATGATGAAACCATACTGTTTTTTCTATTAGAGAATCATCAAATTGTGGATGAAGTCTACAAAGCACCGTTTGTGAAAAGAGTTTTTGCAAAAATGTTTCCACAAGGGTTAAAAACAGCAGAAAAATATATAATTAAACAGTACAGTAAGCGAGGCTATTATCATCTTCTGCCTCAAGTTTTAGAAGCTGCGAAAGAACTTCAACAAAAAAAATAAAATGGCGTCTTTAAAAAGTGAATATTTAGCCCTAATAGCGCAAATGCAAAGCTACCTTATCCAAGAATTTCCTTCGAAGACATTCTTAGAAGTTAGCCGCTCTAGCTATATGGATTATCGCCTATTTGCAGCTTCTTGCTTACCTCAAACCATTAAAAAGGTATTACCGCCTCAATTTTCGGAAGCATCTAAGGTGGAAGATTCATCTGTAGTTGCAGCTCCTCTCTCTTCTACAGTAGTTACCCATGCTTCTACAGTAGTTACCCATGAAAAACATCCAAAAGATACGCTTGAAGTGTTATCTGCCAATAGTAAAAGCAACTTGGCAAGCGAGCAAGCTCTTTCTTCCTCCTCGCCAGACAGCGCAGGATTTGTGCCTAAAGCTATTAATTTGGAATTTTTAGCACCTGCTCTCCCCCCTTCAGATTTTTCAGATTTTCATAAAATTTTTGCCGAGCGCTTTCCCGAGCAAATGATTTTAACGGAGATTCCAAACGATGAAGCTGCGAAAAATGTTAGACAAATGTGGAAAAACGGCCCGCAAGCTTGTCTATTATTAGTTTTAAAAAACGCATCTTCCGAGCCTCGCCACGTCTTATTCTTAGCTAACCTACGTAAAGCTATTCAGATAGTTTATGGTGTTGCTGTAAAAATTATAGAGAAAAATTGCTTAGACTCCAGCCAAAAAACTTGTATAATTGAGCTTGCCCCTTTAGATATATATCTTCAAGAGCCTCACCGCAAAGTCGAGCTCTGGAATTCTATTTCTTTGCAACTTTCCAAGTAGGTTAGAATGTCGCAATATGCCTCGGTTATCCTCGATAGTGCCCTTGACAAGCCTTTGGAATATAGCATTCCCCCTGAGTTTACTTTGCACGCTAAACCAGGTGTACGTGTTGAAGTACCCTTACGCCGCCAATTTCAAAAAGGATATATCCTAAAGGTACAAAGCCAGGCCACTTTTCCTTCCGTAAAGCCCATAGCTAAAATTTTATCTGACGGAGAGCTTATCACTCCCCCTTTATTTGAACTTGCTTTATGGCTAGCCAAATATTATTGCACCCCTCTCCACCAAGTTTTCAAAATCTTGCTTCCTTCCAGTGTACGCAAGGATATCCAGCATAAGCAGCAATTTTATGTCCTACGTAAAAAAACGCGTGAGGAATTAAAAATTTATTGCGAAAAAATACGTAAAAGATTTCCCGCGCAAGCTGAAGTCATTGATATAATGCTTCAAGTAAAAAAAGGAATTTTACTCAGTGAACTGCTGGAAATATCAAAATGTTCTCGTAGCTCTGTAGATACGCTTATTAATAAAAATTATTTACAGATGGATATTGTGCGGATTGATCGTTCGCCCCTTATCGATGAAGAATATTTTAAGACCAAAGCTAAACAGCTTAATGCAGAACAATCTCAAGCTTTTGAAAAAGTAAAGCACAGCCTTAGCAAAAATCAATTTGAAACCCACCTAATTTTCGGGGTCACAGGAAGTGGTAAAACTGAAATTTATTTACAGGCGATAGAGCAAGCTTTAATGCAGAACAAAGGAACAATCATGTTAGTTCCGGAAATCTCTTTAACAGCCCAAACTATCGAACGCTTTCGCAGTCGTTTTGATCACAAAATTGCCATTCTTCATCATCAATTAAGCCAAGGAGAACGCTTTGATGAATGGCACAAAATTCGCCGGGGCGAATCCTCTATTGTGATTGGAGCTCGCTCAGCCATCTTTAGTCCAGTTCCTAATTTAGGACTTATTATCGTAGATGAAGAACATGAGCAATCCTATAAGCAATCTGAGGAACAACCTTGCTACAATGCCCGCGATGTAGCGGTCATGCGAGGAAAAATGAGTAATAGCACAGTCATTCTGGGGAGTGCAACGCCAAGCTTAGAAAGCTACTATAATGCCTCGATTAGCAAATATACTTTAAGCAAACTTACCACACGGGCTGCTACAGCAAATATGCCTCGCATGCATATTGTTGACATGGCAAAAGAATTTGAAAAAGCTAAAGGATATACAAATTTTTCAGAAAAGCTCATCGGGGGAATAAAGCAGCGCTTTGAACAAGGCGAGCAAACCATCTTATTTCTTAACCGCCGTGGTTACCATACTACCCTACTCTGCCAACAATGCCGGCAAGCAGTCAAATGTGAACATTGCGATGTCACCATGACTTTTCATTTAGGTGACAACGCTTTAGCTTGCCATCTATGTGGCTATACACTCACTCCTCCTCCCAAGCAGTGCCCTAATTGCCATCATGATCATCCCATGAAATATAAAGGGGTAGGGACTGAACTGATTGAAAAAAATTTACATGCTTTATTCCCTGGCATTCGTACAGTACGCATGGATGCAGATACTACCAAGCATAAAGGTAGCCATCAGAAGCTTTTAAAAACTTTTAGCAGTGGCAAAGCGGACGTATTGATCGGCACCCAAATGATAGCTAAAGGTCTTCACTTTCCTTCCGTTACCCTTGTAGGAATATTAAATTGTGATTCTACCCTTAATCTCCCCGATTTTCGTGCTTCAGAGACAGTTTTCCAATTAATTACACAAGTTTCTGGGCGAGCAGGGCGAGGTCAAATAGCAGGTGAAGTGATTCTACAAACAAGCTTACCCGATAATTCAACGATTAGTTTAGCGGCAGCTAACGATTATGAAAAATTTTTTGAAGAAGAACTAAATGCAAGGCAAGCTTTTAACTACCCCCCTTTTTCTAATCTAATTAAAATTACCTTTTCTGGCCCTGACCAAAAAAAAGCCTTTGATTATGCTCATTATACACGCTCATGGCTTATGGATCATTCAAATGAAATTTGTAAATGGCATGAAATTATTCCTGCCGGATATGCAAAAGTTAAAGGGCATTATCGTTATCAATTTCTTATTTGTTGCACGAATGTTTATGCTTTAAATCGAGTCTTAGAAAATTTCCGTCATACCCATCCCTCTCTGCAGGCAGTAAAAATGCGAGTAGATGTAAATCCTATCTCTACATTCTTTTAAAACCTTAGTAGCTATATTAAAAAAGTTTTTAGAAATAGCGTTCTTTAGAAGAAAAGAGCTAGGCATTCGGATGATAAAAAACATTCCCTTTAGGCTTGAGTTTTCCCACAACCTTCCACCTCTGCTAAGGCTTTTAACGTAATCTCATTTAAATCTTTTCTATAATGGAGATGATCAGCAAGTACTGTAATGTTGCGAAAAACTTTTTGTACTTGCTGCCTAGTGATACTATCGATTTCATATTGAATACCCGTACACTTATCGACAAATGAATCTTTCTCGATCTCAAATTCCTTATCTTGCAGAATCATGCGTATTAATAAATTTTTGGCCTTATTATTATCTTTAATGGCCTCATAGTCTATTAATGCCCGCTCAATTATTTGCTGGCGCTCTTGGCTAGGGCATTTATATCTATATTTTTGTAAAGCTATCAACTCTAGCAATATAGCTAGTAAATTAATTTGAATAACCGCCTCTAAATCTTGAATGCAGGCCTTAACTATTTCTTTTTTAGAATAGCTACCCTCCTGCTCGACACCAAAAATGTTAATATATCTTTCAAAAGACAGGACATATTTAATAGAATGTTTTATATATACTTCCAGGTTTTTTTCGTAAGCTGCTTCGCTTTTCTCTATAGAAGGTGAAGGGATCTCATTAAAATTAAAAATTTGATAGATTTCATCATTAGTCTCTTCCTGGAACTGCGTTTGATAAGCAAGGTTATAGTTTGTTTTTTTTAAATTTTTATGTTTTAAAAAATTCTCTCCTTCTTTTAATCGAATAGGAAGGCGGAAATTTAGCTCTAGCATTTGTTCTAGTGTAAAGATAGGATTAGCAAATAAAAATGAAGCATATTGCTGATGCTTGCACAGCTGTAGGGTAATTAATTCTAAGAGTTCTTTTTGCTCATTCTTATCTTCCGGTATGTTAGCCAGCAGTTTTAAATGCTGCTGCGGGTTTATAAGTCCATTCTTGTCTTCCAAAAATTCTATAAATTCAAAGCGATCTATATCAGCAAGCTTTTGAGGATCAAATTCATTTCGCGCGACATCGCGGAGAATAGGCATATATTTCTTAGTCTTATTGATTAAGTCTGGTAAAGCTTCTACAGCTACTGCAAAACTATAAGCTTCGGAAGGTAAAAAATCTTCGATCATTTTGAAATCATCACTCATAAAATCAAAAGCTGCTCTTAGTGATTGAGCTATCTGGGCACTCTTAATTTTTTGGAAATGCTCATGCCTTATCCTATCATATTTGCTTAAATTATCAAGTTGAGAAATTAGTAAACAAGGACTTTGAATCATTAAAAAACTCTGGATACAAAATCCCCATGCCTGCACGGTATGATTTTGCAACAGTTCAGGGCGGCAAAATGATAAGAAATTTAAAGAGGTAAGAAAAATAGTATAGGCCAAAGCGGCTACAGTTTCAGCTAAAGCTAAAAGGCTAGTTGCCACACTACAAGTAATTGATCCTAAAGCAATAAGATTTATGCTGCGAGACTCTAGATAAAAATTCATTAACTTTTGACTAAGTCGATGCGTCTTACTGCTTAAAGGAGTGAAATGAAGGCGGCTAATCGAGTAATGATCTTCTGCGGTGGCTACAGTAAATATATCCATAAAAATTTTACTCCCGGATAAAATAAGCCAGATAGCCTATTTTAAGTGGCTTATCCATTCGTATTGCCATCAAACGCCCCATTTTTTTATGTCAGGTAAATAGAAGTTTGCAGATTAAATGTTTATAATTAAGGCAGATAGAGCGATCTGATCCTAGTAAGTGCTTAGTCGCAATATAATAGAAAATAAATTAAAAAAGCAATCTTTAGTTTCAATTGAGGGAATAAATAAATAAGGCTTCGGCTTATTATTTAGCTTACCTAATCCTCTATCATTTTAAAGATAATTTTTACATGTATCAAATTTGGATTTAAATATATTCAATTAACCTTTATAGTTTTTATAACCTTATTTATTCCTGGAGAATTTTATTCATGCTACCTATGATCCCCAAAGACAAAAAACCATTAGCTCTTAAATCGTGTTGTTCCGATGCAGCAGCATGTTGTGCAACCCCTTCTTCCCCTGACAGCCTCTTAGCTAATGATAAATTTGATAATTTAGCCTCTCAGGAAGGAACTTTTCATTTTGACTACGATGGAAATAAAATTCATTTTATTAGCCTTGGATGTCCTCGTAATTTGGTCGATAGTGAAGTAATGCTAGGTATTTTGTTGAAAGCAGGCTATGAAGTTACCCAGGAATTATCCCAAGCAGATTATTTGGTCATCAATACTTGCGGCTTTTTGGAAGTTTCTCGTAAAGAATCCATGGATACAGTTAAGCATACCTTACAACAGCGCAAAAAAAGTGCCAAGCTAGTGGTCACAGGTTGCATGGTACAAACTCATCACGAGGAAATGGAAAAACAATTCCCAGGGATCGATTATCTTCTAGGATCAGGGGACGTACAAGGTATATTGCAAGCTGTCCAGGCTACTCAAAAAGGTAAACTTGTCTCCAAGGGACGCAGCTTTTTGGAGAATGGGGAGATTCCTCGCCAATTATCCACTCCTAAACATTACGCTTATCTTAAAATTGCGGAGGGCTGCCGAAAGCGTTGTGCTTATTGTGTCATTCCTACCATCAAAGGACCTCTCAAGAGTAAAAGCAAAGAGCAGATTTTAAAAGAGTTTAATTTTTTGCTTAATGAAGGGGTGCATGAGATTATTCTTATTGCCCAAGATCTTGGAGATTATGGCAAAGATATGGGTTCGAGAAATCAAGCAGCCTTAATCGACTTATTACAATCCATGCTAGCCATAGATAAAAAGTTCTGGCTACGTTTACTTTACCTTTATCCCGATGAAATCACCGATGAATTGATTGCTCTTATCAAAAGTGATGCTCGCATCTGCCCTTATTTAGACATGCCAATCCAGCATATCAATAATGTGGTGTTAAAATCTATGCACCGCGCAACTTCAAAAGAAGACATTATTAAAACGATTACCAAGCTGCGTAATGAAATCCCTCATATCGTCATCCGTACAAGCTTAATTGTAGGCTTTCCGGGAGAAACAGCAGACCAATTTGAAGAGCTAGCTCAGTTTATCCAAGATTATCCTCTCGATAATATTGGGATTTTCAAATATTCCCGCGAACCAGGATCTTACTCTTTTGATCTACCTAATCAGATAGAGGAAGAGGTAAAAGAAAGACGTTATCGTAAATTAATGAAAATTCAGCAAAAAGTACTAAAAAAAGCTAATAGCAAGTATGTGGGAAAAAAGTTGAAGGTCATCGTCGAAGGATATCATCCCGAAACCAATTTGTTAATGGTGGGTCGCTTCTATGGTCAATGTCCTGAAATTGATGGCCAAATTATTATCAATGATAGCCGCAAAGTTAAAGCATTTGGAGAATTATATTTAGTTGAGATCACGGAAGTTGCCGGCTATGATCTAATAGGAAGCGTACTATAGGTATTTACAAGCTATTAAGCTATTAAGGCTAGCATTATAAATTTTAGCCGGTGTCAAGTACGATAAGACAGTCGATTAAAAAGAACTCAAAAGATAAAGATTAAGCAAGCATGATTAGGAAAAGCTTTAAACAATCCTAGGAAAAGTGATTAAGACTTTTCCTTATTCAGCTAAAGCTGGTCTGACCTATTATTATAGGTGTTAGAGCCGATAGCAAGAAAATAACCTTGCTATCGTTAAGCTAAAGGGAAATCTCTTAAGATTCTTTCAAAGCCTAAAGCTATGCATTCACTGCCAGATAAATACAAAATTGTAGCAAAAAACTATTTAAGCAAGCGAATGAATAAAGCTAAAGTGCAAGAGAAGAAAAAAGCGTTCAATAATTAACCCTTACAGCCTGCAAAGACACTTAAACCAGCTTATCTTACTCGCCTCTTTATCTTTAATTGGGTAATAGATATATTGCCTACTTGTCAGTCCCAAATGCACGAGTCCCTCTTTAAAGAAAAAGCCATGAAATAAAAAGCCAAGCTTTCTTTTTTTATAACTAAGCAATAAAAATATAAACTAACGTTGAAAAAATATGAATCCTACTCAAGATAACATAACAACCTCTTCTCTTCCAACTTATCAGCATCACGAAGAGTTTAAAAATCGTTCGCGTAAGCTCGCTGAGCTAAGAAGCCTTGGAATCGATCCCTACCCTCATCATTATGCACCAACTCACTCAACTCAGGCTGTTATTGAACAATATCAGCATGCAAATATTGGACATAGTGAAGATGCCATGGCAGCTAAGACACCTTCTGTGCGTATAGCAGGAAGATTGGTACTTTTTCGTGCAATGGGAAAAAATGCCTTTGCCCATATTCAAGACGAAACTGGACGTCTGCAAGTCATGTTTAATCGAGACCTTACTGAATTGTCCGGCTATCATCCTGAACTAAGTGAAGATGGCGCTGAACATCTTTCTGCCTATAAACTTATTGAGAAAAAAATAGATTTGGGTGATATCCTCGGCATTGAAGGATTTCTTTTCCATACGAATAAAGGTGAATTGACTATCTTTGTCCATAAAGCAACTTTACTTTGTAAAACACTTTTACCCTTAGCTGATAAATATGCAGGGCTTGCCGACAAAGAGCTTCGCTATCGCAAACGGTGGCTGGATTTGATCAGCAACATGGAAGTGCAAGAAACCTTTCGCATACGCAGCAAGATTTTACGTTTTATTCGCAACTATCTTGAAAGTCATAAATTTATGGAAGTTGAAACCCCTGTATTGCAAAGTATATATGGTGGGGCAGAAGCGCGTCCCTTTACTACTACTTTAAATGCCCTAGAGCAGGAGATGTTTTTACGCATCTCATTGGAAATCCCTCTTAAGAAACTGATCATTGGGGGAATGGATCGTGTATTTGAAATAGGAAAGGTTTTCCGCAATGAAGGGATCGATCGCAATCACAACCCTGAATTTACTTTACTAGAAGCTTATGCGGCTTATTGGGACTATAAAGATATGATGAGCCTCGTTGAGAACCTATTTGAAAAGCTAGCTATAGAATTGCATGGAACAACAAAAGTTGTAGCTACTCTGCCAGATTCAAAAGAACAGATAACCATTGATTTTAAAGCCCCCTGGCCAAGAATGAAAATGAAAGAAAGTCTTTCTCATTATGCCCACATAGATGTTGAAAAGCTCTCAGAGAAGGAAATGAGGAGCATGCTACTTGAGAGTGGACACGTAGATCCAAAAAAACTTGCTAATATGTCTAAAGGTTTACTTATCGCCGCGCTATTTGCTGTACATGTTGAACCTCATCTGATCCAGCCCCATCACATCATCGACCACCCTATTGAAACCACCCCCTTATGTAAATTACATCGTGAGGCTGCAGAACGCGCAAATGGTATGGTGGAACGTTTTGAAAGTTTTGTGCTGGGGCAAGAGATCTGCAATGCTTACAGCGAACTTAATGATCCAGAGTTACAAAGAAGCTTGCTTGAACAGCAGTCCCAGCGTCGTGAGGCTGGTGATGAAGAAGCTTCTCCTTTAGATGAAGAATTCATTGAAGCTATTTGCCAAGGAATGCCTCCTACAGGGGGTGTAGGCATTGGCATAGATCGGCTTGTTATGTTGATGACCCACTCTCATTCTATAAGAGATGTGTTATTTTTCCCTTGGATGAAACCACAAGAATAATTTCTTTGCTTTTTAGAAGTGAGCTACTTAATAGATTGTAGCCTCACTTCTCGTAATTCATTAGAATATTAATATTCCTCTAAATATTTGTTTACACTTCTGCCTACTAAACCTCTGCCTCCCTATTTGTAAGTAAAGGAAGAAGAAGTCCTACCTTCTAAACCGACCTCCCCTTGCCTATTCCCCTTAAAGCCAGCACAATGTTTGATTAAGAAAAGTAAAAATCTTTCTTCTTTAAGCTTCTGAAAATGCATGTTAATCAAGCAAATAATAAACTTTGCTATAATTTTAGAAAAATAGACCTCTTTCGAAACTCACGTATTTAATTCCCAGTTATAGATTGCTGCAATTAAGTTGAAGCGAAGGGCAAATCTTTTACGTCTATTTCTGTAGCGATCTGCTATAATTTTAAATCGCTTAAGGAGGCCAATGACGTTTTCATTGGCAACTCTTTCTCTGGATAAACTTTGATTTGTTCTTTTATCCTCTTTAGTTAAAGGCTTCTTCTTACTTTTTTTCTTGGGCATCTGGGTGTGGGCATGCAGCTTTCTTAATCCTTGATACCCTGAATCGGTTAACACTCTTATTTGTGGATTGATTTTAACTTGAGATTCTTTGAATAGCCTAAAATCATGCTTTTTGCCATTGCCATATGAGGTACAAATTACTTTTTTACTCTTCTTATCGACTACTACTTGGGTCTTTAGGGTATGTTTTTTCTTTTTCCCTGAATAATAGCGCTTTTGTTTTTTTTAGGGCGCTCAATAGGCGTTTCTGTAGCATCAACCAAAATAACCTCATATTCTGTATCGCTTTTCAATAGCTCTTTACGTCCCGGTAAAGCAAAATCTGGATGCTTGATTAACGTATCTTCAATCCATTTCACCGCTTTATAAGCTGAGCTTTCACTGATTCCATAACTTTGGCTAATATGGAAATAGGTTCTATATTCTCGCATATATTCCAAGGTCATTAATAGCATGTCTTCTAAACGTAGTTTATATTTACGCCCGCCTTTACTCTTCTTGGCCGCATCGGCTTGCTGTAAAATTTGCACCATCTTATCAAAGGTATTACGCTTTACCCCTGTCAATCTGCGAAAGCGTTCATCATCTAGTTTCTCTATCTTATCGAATTTCATAGTGCCTCCTTTAAATGTTGAGTCACTATTTTACTAAAATTTACATTTTATTCCAGTTTCGAAAGAGGTCTAATAAATATTTTCTTGACGAGACAGCGAAAACTCATTTAAAAGCTTAAATCAGTGGCGACCAAGCTACTCGCTTGTGGGACGCCAATTTCACCAGATAGCAAGCGGATAGTTACCACTAACAGCCAAGGCGTCCGCCTTTGGGATACCCAAACAGGTGAATGTCTAAAAAGCTTTGAAGGACCCTAAAGTATCTTCCAGACGTATTTTTCTCTAAGCAGCCAATGGATTGCAATCTCCACCACCCACAACGTTCAACTTTAGGATGCTAAAACCGGAGAATGCCTTCATATTTTGGACACCTAGGTAGAATTACCAAGGATATCCTTATCTCCCGATGAAAGACAATTATTGATCTGCCAATTATTTTTGCAGTACTGCATAATCTCATATGACTCGGATTGACAAATTGTTGGAGAGCTTGTTCATTTCCTCCAGGAAGCCTTTGTGCCATAGGTTCGTTAGATTTTCTTTATCCCTCTCTTATAATCCTGAGGGGTATAATTTGCAGCCGCGGATCCTTCCTGATCTTCCTAGGGTGGCTTTGAAAACATTGATCTATTCATTAAGTTGCTCTCGAATAAAGTTTAATTATCTTAGATCCCCCTATCTCTCCTTAATTAATAAACCTTATCTCTATGGGTGCCAGAAAGGCACTTAACAGATTAGTACTAAATGAGGCTCCTAGGTATGGGAAAATCTTTTAAAAGCAACTATTTGATTAAAAAATTTTAATGCAAGCGGCAAGGATACTGTTGAATAAATGAGCGTAAGTAAGTGGTTACAGAATATAAAGGTTCTTTAAATCACAGTAGATAGGGTTTGCCTAGTGCAAGTGGCATATAGGCCATCAAAGGATCATTCTTCTAACAACCGCAGAGCAAGCTGTTCTCCATTTTGGGTAAGATAAATTTCTTCATCCGAAATTTTTTTTATAAAATTTGCTTGTATAAGCAATTTGCAGATAGCTTTAACTCCTTTATGCGTAATTCCTGCTTTTTCCCCCACTTTATAGAAATTTAAAGGGGCCTCTTTATCATTTAGGCCTTCAAGAGCTTGATAGGCGCATATGATAAATCGTTCATCCGCTGTATGAGCTTTACGTGTCATGTATTCCTCATCTATTTTCAATTTTTTTTAAACGGGCACCCTCTGGAGTATCTTCAATAAGATAACCTTTGCTTACAATAAAATCCCTTAGAGTATCTGCTTGTGCCCAGGCTTTATTTTCTCGAGCTTTTGTGCGATTAAGCAGAGCCTGTTGTAGCTCATCTGGAATATCTTCCTCAACTTTTTCGAAGTTAAGCACCCCTAAAACAGAGTCAAATTCGCGCATAGCCTGTAAGACCTCCTGAGCTTCAGTAACGCTCATATTTTGGGTATCGCTAATAGCATTTACTTCTCTAACCAACTCGAAAACAGCAGCTAAAGCTACAGAGATATTTAAGTCATCGGCTAATGCTTGGCTAAATGCGTGGTAAGCTTTTTGCACAAGGGGTCCGACTAAGCCCTTTTCATTACCCTTATTATAAGTTAAAAGTCTTTGAATGAAATCATTGAGTCTTTGCAAAGCAGCTTTAACACTTTCTAAACCAGGAAAAGAAAAATTAAGCTGAGTCTTATAATGCGTCTGCAATAGCATGTAACGCACTTGCTTTCCTGTGAAACCCTTTTCTAAAAGATCCCGCAAAGTATAAAAATTCCCTAAGCTTTTTGACATCTTTTTATTTTCTACCACTAAATGTTCTGCATGCATCCAGTATTTAACAAACATTTTATCGCTATAAGCTTCAGATTGAGCGATTTCATTTTCATGATGAGGAAATATATTGTCTACTCCTCCACAGTGAATATCGATGCTTTCTCCTAAAATTTTTATTGCCATGGCCGAACACTCTAGATGCCAACCTGGACGTCCAGGACCAAAAGGACTTTCCCAAAAAATTTTTCCATCTCGCTCAGCATTATAATGCTTCCAGAGAACAAAATCTGAGGCGTTTTCCTTGTCATATTCATCTGCTGTAAGGCGCTCCGAAGCTCCTGTTTGCAATTCCTCTAATTTGAGGTGGGATAAACATCCATAGCGAGGAAACTTGCGGATAGCATAATAAATACTTCCATCACCTCCTCTATAAGCAATTCCTTTATCTAATAAAGTTTGTATCATTTGGATCATCTCTTCCAAATAATCGGTAGCCGCCGGATAGTGTTCAGCAGGTTCAATGTTAAGACTTTTTAAGTCCTCAAAAAATGCTTGAATATAAGGCTTTGTGTACTCTTGTAAAGTTATATTATGAGCAATAGCTCCTTTGATAGTTTTATCGTCCACATCGGTGAGATTCATAACCTGCATGACTTTATAGCCGAAAAATTTTAAAGTACGTCTTAGCACGTCCTCAAAAATATAGGTTCTAAAATTGCCGATATGAGCAAAATTATAAACTGTCGGGCCGCATGTATACATACGAACCATTCGATCGTTAAAAGGCTTAAATATTTCTTTGGATCGTTTTTCAGTATTAAAGAATTTAAGAGAAGGTTTGCTTTTCTCGGCTTGTTCTATCATTATTTGCTATGCTCATTTAAGTAACTATTTTTCAAAATCTTATTTTCTAATCATCTTTGCAAGTTTTATCCTAACAAACTGTTAACCCTCTTATGCTTTATTCAAATATTGGTTCTCTAGCTGCCGATAATTGACCTTACCTGTACCCATGATAGGAATGCAATCAATTTTATAGACAGCATTGACTTTGACTAGATTGCTAAATCCTCCTTCTTTTAAAGTCTTGTTCACTTCATCGACCGTAGTCTCAAAACGGGTAAATAGGTAAAGCTTGGTTTTTTCTCCGTCCACTTCATTAGCGCACATGGCCAGTAAAGGTCCCTCGTCTTCTAAACTATCCCAGCCTTTTTCCTCTTTCACATGTAAAAGCACATTTTCAACTGAAGCTAAGCTTATCATTTCGCCTCCTATCTTCACAAAACGCTTCATACGCCCAGAAATTGTTAAAGCATTGTTAGCATCCAAAAACCCTAAATCCCCCGTCTTATACCATTCTTTACCATCTACCATTACAAAAGGATTAGACACTCCTGGATTGAGATATCCAGAAAAAACATTGGGCCCTCGTGCTAGAATTAATCCTTGGGTATCTGGAGGAAGGATTTCGAGGGTTTCAGGGTGAACAATCATTAGCTCTACATTACTTAGGGGCTGGCCTACACCTTTATGGGGCTGATTAGGTCTATTAATAGTTAATACGGGGGAACACTCCGTAATTCCATAACCTTCAAGAAGGTGATTCTTTTTCCCTATTTTTTCTATTTGCTGAAACAAATCAAGGGGAGCTTTCTCTGCGCCCGTTACGCATAAACGCAGTTTCTTCAAGTTTTCAGCTTTAGCCACTTTTAGCATCCCTTTTATAAAAGTAGGCGCCCCACAAATAAGGGTAGCTCCCCATCGTTCAAAAGCAGAAGCAAGCCCTTTTCCATCGGTCGGATTGGGATAAAAGGTGGTTCTAAAGCCCGAAAGAACTCCTAATAAACTACTCACAGTAAATCCAAAAGAATGAAATGGAGGGAGCATGGCGAGAAATACATCATCACTAAAAATTTCTACATCGTTTAGAGAAGCTCTTAAATTAGAAAGAATATTGGCATGCTTTAAAGGAACCCCTTTAGGCATACTTTCCGTACCACTTGTAAATAGAAGAACGGCTACATTTTCAGGATTATTACTAAAGCCTAATTTTTTAAATATTTTCTTATTGCTTTGTTTTGAACGCCATAAGGCCTTGAGCTTTTGCTTAATTCCTAGATGAGGGCGTACGTCTTCAAGCATTAAAAGTTTTTCTTCAATACCATTCAACTCTACATTCTCTAAACGATCTAAAAAGGCCCATGAAGTTAGGACCACCTGAATCTTAGAAAGAGAAATTACGGACTCTAAATGACGGGAACCTACTGTCCAATTAATCATTAAAGGAACTTTCCCGGCTAGCTGTACAGCCATTATAAGGATAGCAGTACCTGCAGAGGAGGGAAGAAGGATTCCAATATAATCGCCTGGCAGTTTTCGAATGTATTCGGCAAGGAGAATAGCACGTAGCTTCATTTGAGAATATGTTAGAATGCCTGTACGGTCGTCGCTACAAGCCGGTTGCTTACCCTTCTTTGAACATACATTAAAAAAAGCTTCTGGAATAGTATGACCGGGAGCAATGTAACAACGTGTACGAAATCCATTCACTTCCCATTTAGCAGAAGCTTTTGCATGGGTCTCTGTTATAAGCGGAGTAGTAATTTTTTTTGCGGCATATCCCATGAGCTTATTGACCGTGGTTAAATCCGCCACGGTTACTCCCTTAACATCAAACTTTTCATCTAGATAAACTACCAACTCAGCCATATCCAAAGAATCCAATCCTAGATCTGAGGATAAAAGCATGGTAGGTTTTATCTCTTTTGCCTCTATATCAGCCACTTCTGATAACTTATTAATGATTAGATCCTGGATTTCTGTAGAAATAGAGTCTAAAGGGATAACCTCTTCAGCAAGAGCTTTTAGTTCGTCTATTTTAGGAATTTTATTATTCCATATACTATAAGGAACGAGCACGAGTGTATCACCAGGAGCTTTGTTATTTTCTTTAGAAAGGCCATCTGGCTGATTATACCAAGCTTCTAAATATTTATTTATTTCAATACGTGTTCCTTTATAAGGAAAATCTTCAGGTGCCACCTCAAAAGAAATGATTATCTCTCGTCGAGGGGTAAATAAAATTAAATTTTTGAAGACATGCTTGATTCCCTTTATAATCGTAGGAAACATAAGAGGAGATGAGCCTGGTGTAAAAGCTCTTGAAAAGCTACTACCCCATAATCCTTTTGTTCTAACCAGCACGACATTTAGAGTAGGAGCTCCTTGTATGATTTTATGAGCCCCTGAAGCCCCTCCAATGATCTCAAGATTAGTATCCTTGGTCTTACCCGCCGGATAAACAAGAAAATTTTGCTTGTTATTAAGGCCGTCTATCACAGCCTGAAAAACCTCTTCATTTTTCTTGCGCTTTAAGCTGTTAGTGGTAGTATGAAAATTGGGCACTGGTAAAGCGTCTACAAGACGAGCAAATCTATTAATCGCCGGATGATAATACATATAGTCTGTAATCATAGGGCGAATGGGAAATTTTTTTATTACAGCCATAGAAACAGCTATTGGATCAACAAAAATGGCAGGATGGCTGGGAAGAAATAAAACCCCTCCTGACCTTTTAAGAGTTTGGGAATTGATGTTTTCGAGCCCTTCTATTTTGATGCGATACCTAAACCATAGCATGCACTTCAATAAATAATAGGTAATAATAAACAAAATTTTTTTCATCATGTGGAAATTCCTTATAAGCTTTTATAGCCGAGCATTTTCATTTAATGGATTAAAATTTACAAGAAGAATTCTAGCTCTTTCCACGCTCTATTAATAGACCAGCCTTCTCTCCTAGCCTAACTCTTCGTTATTGATTAAACGGGACTAGTTTATATGAAGGAAAAGCCTATATATGCTCAGATTAAGAGATAAGCTTCTTTTTTTCCCAATAGGCATCAAGAAAAAGTTCATAAATAAAAAGTAAACAGGCAATCTAAAAAAATTAGTAACAGTAAATTTCATCCCTTGCATGCTAATTTGCATAAAAATTAAGCAACCATTGAGAAGCATTCTGATTGACCACTTTTAGCCTAAGGGCATCATCAATATATAAAAAATGGTTAAGTTAAAAAAAATTTATTCCCTCTATCTTACCTATTTCCTACATTTTTTTCTTGCAAAAGAGAAAAAGTATAAATAAACTGCATTCTTATCTTTGTGAAGGAGAAATTACCGATGCAGCTAGCAATACCCTCTAGTTTTACACTTACAGACTCCTGGCTATGCAGGCTTTTGATAAGTTTAGCAGGCTCTTTTTTAATAGCGCTAGGTGCTAAGGTTAGTCTTACCCTCCCCTTTTCCCCCGTTCCATTTACCTGTCAAACTTTAGCCGTTCTTTTTCTAGGAGTAACTTTAGGCTCTAGGCAAGCTGCTGCTGCCACTCTTCTCTACTTACTACAAGGCTCATGCGGATTGCCAGTTTTTAGTCCTTTAATTGCTCAACCTCTTATTTTGATAGGCCCTAAAGCGGGCTACCTTTTGGCTATGCCTTTGCAAGCTTATATAGCAGGCAAAGCCTCTTCCCAGCAATCCATACGGAATAATTTAGTAATTCTTGCTCTTGCATGTTTACTTGTTTTAATCCTAGGGGCTAGTATTTTAGCAATTTTTGTAGGAGGAAAAAATGCAATTTACATGGGAGCATATCCTTTTTTATTTAGCGAGGCTTTAAAAATATTTATCACGATGGGTTATCTAACTTCTCGCAAAATTCAAAGATGAAATTTTATCTCTTGGTAAAGTTAAGGAAGAGAATCTCAGAAAAGAAATTATTATTTAGCTTGTATCAGATATCCCTTTTTAAATTAATGGGCCTAGCTTCTTTTAAAAATACTCTACACAAAAGTCTTTTGTGTCTTAACCCCCGCCCTGATAAAATGAAAAGCTTTCAACTAATTAAACTTCCGTTCTTATCCCATCCTTGCTTAAAAAGCTTAACATATGCCATTCCAAAGTATAAACTCGGTTTCCTTCCTTAAAAAATTTATACAAACTACCGGCGATTCCGCCTTTATAGAGGTATAATAATTTTACTTATCTTTAAAATAGCTCGGAGACTTTGAGAATATCCCTTAAGCCCAGCGAGGTTTGAAAATACTTTATGGCTAACCCTTCTCTACTTTTTTTTCTTATAGGCATTTATTCTCTTAAATCTTCACGAACGTCTTTCAAACAAATCATATCGCTATATTCGTTCGCAAACTATAATGGAAAACGCTACTTTATTTTTTCTGCAATATCTTTCAAAGGATTTTCCGCTAATTCAAGCTCAGTAAGCTGAGACAACTGCCCGATTTCTGCAGGCAGGCTCGTGAGCTGGTTTTGATTTAATTCAAGCCCTTGCAGCTGAGACAGCTGCCCGATTTCTGCAGACAGGCTGGTGAGCTGGTTTTGGTTCAAGTAAAGCCGCCTCAGCCGAGACAATTGCCCAATTCCTGCAGGCAGACTGGTGAGCTGGTTTTGATTTAAGCCAAGAGCTCGCAGCTGAGATAATTGCCCGATTTCTGTAGGCAGAGCGGTGAGCTGGTTTTGATGTAAGTAAAGTATTTGTAGCTGAGGCATTTGCCCGATTTCTGTAGGCAGACTGGTGAGCTGGTTTTGACCTAAGCAAAGCCATTTTAGCTGAGACAATTGTCCGCTTTCTGCAGGAAGGCTAGAGAGCTGGTTTTGGTCTAAGTAAAGCTCTTGCAGCTGAGACAATTGCCCGATTTCTGTAGGAAGGTTGGTGAGTTGGTTTTGATTTAAGTCAAGCCTTTGCAGCTTAGATAACTGGCATATTTCTGGGGGTAAATAAGTCAAGCCTACTCCAGATAAATTTAAAGCCGTGGTATTTTTACAATTTTCTTCAATCCAATCTCTAAGTAACTTTCCTTGTTTTTCTAAAGGTAAATGTTTAATTTCTTCTCGGCTCAAGTATTCTTCCCCACCAGGAAGTTTTTTCCAAAGTAAAAGGCGATTAATATTTAAGGGATAAGAAGAGTAATTAGCCAGCGTTAAGCCTCTTTTTTCTTCTGTTTTCTCTTTAAACTCTAAAGGAGAAATAGATTTAGCTAAGGCAAAAACTTGTTTAAAAACTTGATAAACTTTTTCAGTAGAGGTAAGTACAGGATTGAGTTGATAAACTCTAGCTAACATAAGAGTTCGCGGGGTAGTGGCATCTCACCTGGGAAAATGAAGCTGGGCTATTTTTTTATAAAGAGAAGGCATCACTTCAGAAGCCAGCAGATGATGCCATCTTTTACAGACGCTAAATAAGGAAGGACCTGCGCAAGCCTCTAAGATAGGAAGCAGCAATTCATTGGGCAAGCTTTCAATAGATACAGAAGAGATAGGATGCATTTTATTTCCCTGGATAGTGATGACTTTTCAGCATTTTATTTATTAAAGGCAATATAAAAAAATTAAAAAAGCAAGTCAAAGCAATTTGTATCCTTATCACCAAGGGGGTATTGGCTAACTTGTTAAGCAAAGAGCAAGCTACTATGCCTTATAGGCGATAGCTAGAGATAGAAGGTTTTTGCTCAGCTTTGGGCCGACCAGATGTAGTATACTTTTGAGTTGTTATAATTGGAGGTTCGATAATCTGTATATATTTAAGTTTTTTTACAAGCTTATCTAATTGACGTTTAGCATCGTTTGAACATAAAAACTTTTATTGCATGAGCTTAATAAAGGCTTTGGCTTCTTTTGCATTGCCCTTAAGTCATGTTTAGATAAAGTAGGGTATTCTCTTTGATAGGCCGCTTGGCTAAAGATGACTACCCATCTTTGTTCAAGGCCTGCATGGCAAGAGGTAGTCTTAAAAGCCCGATAGCCTTCTACTATCTCTACAGTTTTGGCGTAAGACGCTTCAGATATGAGTTCTTTGGGAGAAATTTTGATTTTTTTTTATTCCTTCGCGAATTATCTCTTTGCTTTTAAGCTGATAATCTTCTCGATCTCCGCCATATCTCGTAGGCTCTCGATCTACGCTGTAGTTTGGAAATATATTATTCATTAACCCTCCTAGCTAAAAAAACAACAAAGTAATTAATAACTATTTAAATTTAAAAGAATCCTAGTATCTTCCTTAAATTTTTAGATGTAAAGAATTGAAAATTAACGATTAGGCAGGAACCTTCAATAAAGATCTGATAAGCAGATGGATCTTAAAAAGAAACTCTTGAAAAAGATGGGGATGCTAGTCCAAAAAAGTGGGGTATAATAATTAGAGTTAACAAAGTGCACTGCAAAAAGCTTAAGATCACGAGCGATTGGTATTAACAGGGTAAGAGATAGTTTGTCTTTCCTAAAGAAATAGAATAATAGGATCTAAAGGGCAATTTGAAGCAATCCGCCAATGAGCTTAGGAATGAACAACTGATATGAAAAGAGGACATTTTTTTTGGCCGAATGCAGAGAGAAAAAGATTAGCTAAGATTACCTGTAATAAAGAGGATGTAGATCAACTGCCGTTGGCCGCTTAAATGTAAATTTTATTAAGAATAGCTCTCTTATGCCTCTCTAGGAGGTGAAGAGAGCACATTATCTGCCAGCATACTTTAGTTTATAACAAAATAAAAATTAATTAAGGAATAAAAAAAATGTGTCTTAGGTTAAAACCTAAGACACATTAAAGAAACAATACTCTAAGATGTTTAAGCTTAGAAGTAATATTTTAAGTTTACACCAACGTCGTGGTTGTAATTGCTTCTTTCATGACGACGAGTTGTCGTATCAAAGAAACGATATTCAACAGCTAAATCCACATTGTAGTAGATTGGGTATGCAACGCCAGCAACTGCTTGCCATGCAAACTGATTATCGTTTTTATGGTATCTATGGTGTGCATTACCAGCATAGTTATAATGACGCTCATTTTTAATGTGAGCATAACCAATACCAATACCAACATAAGGAGCCATAGTCCAGTGCATGTCGAAATCGTATAGGACATTAACCATTGCTGCCCAAGTATCGCGGTGTCCACGATGACGATGGCTAGTTACTAGGTCACCATTGTGATGATGGTGGCGTTTTTTACCTTTGTTATATCTGTATGCAACTTCAGCTTCTAAATGGAAGCGATTGCACCAGCGGTATCCCAGATCTACAGTGCCGAAATAGCCTGTATCAAATTTGCCTCTATGTTTTTTAGCATTTTGGAGAAAGTTTGCTGCTCCAGTTGCACCTACATAAAAGCCTTCCATGTCTACTGCTTTCACGCACTGCGGCACGAGAAACGCGGCAAACAATATTGTTAATAGAACAAATTTTTTCATAACGAGTTCCTTGGTTACGTTGTTTTAAGGATGTCTCAACAACTGGTGAACATACCCTATGTTATTAAATTTTTCAATAGAGAAAATTAGTTTTTTTTCCTGAAGTACAATCTTTTCTTAAAAAAATTCTATTTTTTTATAAAGAAAATGTCATTTAATTTTTTTTAGAAGGCTTAAATCTTATTAACAATCAAAGAGATAAAATATTTTTATCTTGCTACCTTCTCTTCATAAGATTTTTTCTTGGCGAAGATAAAACTTTATTACTGATGAAACTTTCTATAGCTATCAATAAAATTGAGGGTATAAGATAGGGATTGAATCGAGATCCTTAAGATCTAAGTTAGCCTCTAAAGTGCAAGCTAAATTCATTGGCTTAAGTTTTAAAAGGAATTATGCAAAAGAACATAGGCACTGCTGATCGAATTATAAGATTTACCTTAGCATTTCTATTGGGCGGATTAGCCTTTCAATTTAAAAGCTGGCTTTTAGGCGTCATGGCACTGTTTACCCTTTATGAAGCATTAGCAAGTTGGTGCCTACTCTATCATTTGATAGGAAAAAACAGTTGCTTTCTGCCTACAAAACCTGAAAGCAAATAAACCCTCTTGCTATTTTGGGGCACCTTTAAAAAGCATTATGGGGATATTTAAAATTAGAAAGCTTTTTTATTTTAGACATGTTAAAAGTTCATATTCTGACACCATACAGATCTCGCTTTAGCATGACGATCACTTTATATGACAAATAAAAGCGAGAAATGAGAAATTTTTGCCCTAAGTATTTTTAAGAAAAAAGCCATTTGAATTAACGACTTAAGATAAAAAGCGACTTAACAATAAGGTTTCAAAGGCTTTTCTTGAGTTGTAGGAAGCATAAAACTTTATAATGCAATTCCTGCCATGGTAACAATTTTTATCTTCCATGCTGCATATAATCAAAACAAGCTTTGATTTTTCTCAATTTGACCATAGATTTTTGTCATGTAAAAATTATTATAAAATCAGTAAGCTCTCAAATTTAGCTTATAAAGAGACTTTTTGGTATGTATGCTCTTTTAGGAATTTCAGCTATACGATTTAAAAATTTTTATGAAAGATTAGGGATAGCTTAATTTAAAAATTTTAAAGTTGTTTTTAATAAGCAAGAAGAGCTGCCTTAGAGCTTATTTTGCATTAAATTTGATAATGAATTGTGCTAATTTTCTGCCTACATTTAGTACATCCTCTTGATCTTGGGTGTTTTTTAAATTTCCTTCTTCATTAAATGCTGTATGTGCTTGTGAGATGGATTTCTGTTGAGGGATTATATAACAAAAAATATTGCTAAACATGGAACGTACATGCACAAGTCCCCGCATACCACCAAGGTGTCCGGGCGAGGCACTCAAAAGAGCAACTGGCTTTTCAAAAAAACAAGATAGGAAAGCCTCGTTTTTCTCCGCTTTTCTAGAAGTCCAATCGATGACATTTTTCAAAACCGCAGGTATTGAGCTATTATATTCAGGTGAAGCAATAAGGAAGCCATCATGCTGAACCATTAGGTTTTTAAGTTTTAAAGCATTTTCTGGCAAACCCTGTACATCTTCAATATCCTGATCATAAAGAGGTAAGGGATAATCTTTTAAATCTATAAGAGTCACTTCGGCTTCAGCCTGCTGAGCGCCAGTTGCTGCAATTTTAATCAGTTTCTTATTTAGAGAGTCTTTGCGTAAACTGCCCGCGAAAGCTAAAATTTTAGGTTTTTTAGACATGACTATCACCTTTTATAATTTTCATTAGCATCATGCTTAGTCGATTAACATATAGAATGTTTAAAAAGCTGTCATCAGATTAATCTAATGACAGCTATGAAAAGAATCAAACAGCAAACTTAATTAACGCGGACAGGGAGTGGGGCAACCTGATTTTCCGCATATATGCTTGTAGTAATATTTGGGCACATATTTAACATGACGATCTGAAACCCATTTTTTGCTTGGTATGCATTCTTGAACATCATAGCATTCGGTTTCATATTTGCAAACAGTCTCGGTATAATACTGGGGAACCATTCTACATTTCTGAACTTCGTAGTATTTTGGTACTTGGCGAGTGCATTTTTTTGTACGATATTTATTCTCCGTTACACAACGTTTGGTATAATAATAACAAGGCTCATAATGAACATATTTACACCAGCATTCGCCAGTAGGAGCATCTGCTGCTCTATCTGCGCAAGGATGATCTTCTCCCTCAATAGAGCAGGCGCCTGGATGCCAACGACGGCCATCATGGCTCCAATAATGCTCTTCGGTAGTATTCTGATTGTTCTGATTCCATTCTTGACCTTTTTGAGAGCTAGAAGCTTGGCTCTGAGCAAAGGCTGCGCCAGCAGAAGCAGCTCCGGACGTCTCTTGTGCATAGCTATGTGAAGCAACAAAGAGACCACACATTGCCAAACCTGTGAGCAAAAATTTCTTCATATTATAATCCTCCAAACATTTTTGAATGTTTACGTCTACAGAATTTATCCTTTCTGTGAACGAATAATAATCTTTTCGCTTGGGCTGCACTTCGCAGCTTTTCGCGGCTAAAGTTTTATCAAACCTCACTTTCAATTTTTTTAAGTTTTGTGTAAATAATTTTTTTAACAATTTAAAAAATATTATTTATGTGATTGCTTTTATATCGTTTGAAGAAAACAGTTGATTCCACAGCCATCCCCTTGTTAAGAGATTAGGATAGAATTAACTTTTTTAGACTATAGATATAACTTCAGCCATACAGGGAAAGGATTGGATAATTTAGTAGTAATACGCTTTAAAAAGCTTAGTCTGCCTACCTAACGCTCTGAAATATGCCTCTCTGCTTAACAAATGGAATTTCATAAATTACGGAGCTGCATAAGAAGGACCTCTAAAGCGAGTAACAGCTAATTAAGAGCTGCTGGCGAGTTTAAAAGCCCTTAACTTGGACATTCTCTACTGAATGATTGGTTTTGATCGGGAGAAAATTAGCAGCTTTTTTATCATTACTCCTTCTATCTTTTAAAAATTAAGAGCCTATCGGAACATTGGAAGTAAGAGACCTAGCACTTGAGAAAACCTTAATAGGCAGCTTAAGCAGGCTATTCACGGAGCAGAATTTAATAGAATTGGTAACATCATTCCCGATAGGCAATTTACCCTGATATCTTGGGGTGATTAGCTAAATTTTTGATTCTCAAATTATTAATAACACTCAAGAAAAACCTTATAAGCCTTAATAATTTGAAGGTAAAGCTCTAGTCAAGCAGATCATCTAAAGGAAAGAGACCCATTTTTATTAGGATAGGAGCAAAGAGTTAAGATGATCTAGCCTTTAATCGCTTGAATTAAATAGTACTTTGTGAGTAGGCAATCATGCAGCTAATCACCCTATCTAACGAGATTCTCGTGTTTCCCATTTCGAAATTTTTAAAAAAAAGTTTTTCAATTTTAAAATTATTATTTCAATCCATTTTATTCCGGTAGGCTGCATTCATTTTTTTCTCATGAGCCAAGTTAACGATTACTATCCAGGCCATCAATGCCTAAATGGCTGGGGCTCTTTTTATCCTCTCCGTTAATCTCCTATAAGCTGCAAATAATTGAATTTCAGCTTAAATATATTTCTAAAATAAAAAAATGCAATTAATCAAAATACATAAAAATTTTCTAAAAATTTTGTTAAAATAGATATCAATTATTTAAGGCTTCTGCTATGATAACTGCTTAAACCTAACCAAAAGTTGAAGTACATGACATTTAGCGAATTAAATTTACATGCTGGGATTTTAAAAACTCTTGAAAATGAAGGGCTTACAACTCCCACCCCTATCCAATTAAAAGCTATCCCGAAAGTATTAGCCGGCTACGACTTGCGCGCATCCGCTCAAACGGGTACCGGCAAAACCGCCGCTTTCCTTTTACCTGCTCTAAACCGCTTAACTACCCCCTCTGCGCTTGCTGGGCAAGGACCACGCATATTAATTTTAGTGCCTACGCGCGAGCTAGCCATGCAAGTGGCCGAAGAAGCTAGACGCTTTAGTGCAAATTTATCAAGAGTAAAAACAGTATGCATTTACGGAGGAGCTCCTTATCCTCTACAAAACCGTGAGCTTTCGCGTCCTTATGAAATTTTAGTGGCAACGCCTGGAAGACTTATTGACCATATGAGCCGTGGTCGTATTAATTTTAATCGGATCGAAATGCTTGTTCTTGATGAGGCAGATCGTATGCTTGATATGGGATTTATCGAACCTGTGGAGAAAATAGCGGCAGCTATTCCTAAACAAAGGCAAACCCTTCTTTTCTCTGCTACTCTTAAAGGAAATGTATTAAATCTTTCCAATCGTTTAATGAATAATCCTATAGAAATTAGCGTGATTTCTGAAAATTCTCGCCATGAAAACATTGAACAAAGACTTCATTTCGTCGACGATATGCATCATAAAAGCCGCCTTTTGGATCACTTATTAAATGATCCATCCGTTAACCAAGCTATCATTTTTACGGCAACCAAGCGTTTTGCAGACCAGCTTGTTGATATTCTCTATGAAAATGGACACCCTGCTGCAGCCCTGCATGGAGACATGAATCAAAGGCAGCGTTCAAAGACAATCATGCGTTTGCGTGATGGCGAGATAAGAGTGTTGGTTGCTACCGATGTAGCAGCACGCGGTATCGATGTACAAACAATTAGCCATGTCATTAATTTTGACCTTCCTACTAATGCAGAAGATTATGTGCACCGTATAGGGAGGACAGGAAGAGCAGGGGCCAAAGGTATTGCACTTTCATTTGCAGCTTCTAAAGACATGCGTCTTGTTCGCCAAATTGAGCAATTTACTGGTTATACAATTACGCCTTCAGTGATAGCTGGCATGGAGCCTAAATCAAAGCCTAGCAAGCCTTCTTCATCGTTTAAGCAAAAAAGGCCATTCAAACCGCATTTTAAGCGTGCTCAGCGCTATTAAAGAAGCTAGAAGTGAGGGTTTCCTAGCGTAACCCTTCCTTTTTAAAAAGCTTTTCCTCTCTATAGTTCATCCTACTTTATTGCTAACCTAGGCTCTATCAAGCAATAAATATCTTTTTATACAAGCCTAAAATTAAAGAAATTATACGCTTTAGAAATAACTTCGCCTGCCTACTCCATCTTCTGAAAGATGTTTCTCTGTTTAACAAAAGGGATTTTATGAAGTATAGGAGTAGATAGGAGTAGCTCAAAAGCGTATTATTAATAGCTAACTACGCAAAGATTGTTTTAAACCCTTGGCCATTTCATAAGTTTAAGAATGTAGTTTTCTTTGCCTTTGTGGCGTTAACAATCTAGTAACATGCCTTTTAAGGGAAAAGCTATGCTAAGTTTTATTATCTTGGTTAGCGCCCATCATGCTTGGGCCATTCCCTGTTTTTTCTCCACTTCAAAGCCTACAATTTAGCCTATAATTCTACTTACTTATATAAATTAGCTTCCTAAAGCAACAACCTCTTCTTAAGCTTCTTTTAAAGTGATACCTCACCTTTCGGCAGGCCATCTTATGCAATAGCCGCCATACTTCTTTTAAAGCTGCCTACCTTCATCATTCTCTCAAAAGTCTTGAATAACTTTTGAAGCATTCTTTTACTGTTTCGTGTAAAGCTTGTCTCTGTCCTTGCTTTAGCTTTTGTTCTCTCCTAGGAGGCTTTGCAAAAGCTCTAGCTTGCACCTAACGACCCGTTGAAAACTCGTCTGTTCTGCATGCCATCCTCATAAGCAGCTCTTACACTTTTTAGTAGCTTAAAAAATCATCCAGCTAGCAGCTAAAAACATTGGGTTTTAGGCTTTTTACTAACTCCCTAATCCCCTTGTGGGCTAGGTGAACCCCTCTCCAAGTTCTTCGATTGCCATTGCTATGCTACCGCACTTTCTACTTTCCTTTGCCATCAGTCTTTACGCTATAGGAATCACAAGAGCTATGCCTCTTAAGTGCTTTTTAGCAGCCTAAGCTTTATAGCTCTTAAAGGTTGAAAAGCAATTCTTGCCTACGCTTTTTATCATTTAAGCTGCCACGCCCCTTTTTATTTAAATAAAACCACCCCAATTAAGAATTACTTGCAAATAATTTTTTAAGATCGTATAAACTTATTATTTATTAAATTTCTTTAAAACCTTATTAGTTTTTATTATGGTTACCATGCTTTTATTATTGATTGGAAGTTTGCTGTCTTTGCCTTTGCAAGCGAGTCAAACTCTCCATAAGGAGATTGATCTAAAAGAATGGCAGGGTAGAAACATTGAATGGGAACAAACAGGCCTTACTCCCTTTAATGAACTCATCGTCTCCTGGGACGCTCAACGACCTAAATATGGCTATTATTTAATTAAGGTTAGCTTATTAACAGAAAATAAATGGTCCCCCTGGCTCAACTATGCTTATTGGGGATCCTCTCACCAATACACCTTTAACTGTCATCCTAGAAATTCTTCATGTAAAACTTATCAGGATGTGGCTGAGCCATTAGGTAAGAAAAAAGCTACAGGCTTTAAATTAGAGTGGATTGCAGCGAAAGCTCTCTACTGAAAAACATGCGTACGCTACATGCCAGCTTCACTAATATTCAAGAGCATAAGGTTAGTTTTGATTTAGCCGCACATCATTCTATTAATCTAAATGTTAAGGGATTGTCTCAAGTTACATTGCCTGATGAACGCCATATGAGACTTTGTTCGCCTACCTCAACAACAGCTGTAATTAATTATTTGTCACCAGGTCTCCATCTATCCGCTCTAACTTTTGCCGATCATGTTAAAGACTCAGCGTTTGATATTTATGGAAATTGGCTCTTGAATACTGCTGAGGCATCTAATCTTCTCGGCCCCTCATGGCATAGCTATGTCGCCAGGCTAAATAATTTTAATCAAATTATGGAGAATCTTAGCAGAGGCTTTCCCGTGGTAGTGAGTATAAAAGGCCCTTTAATGGGTAGTGCCTCCCCCTATAGCTCGGGCCATTTAATTGTGGTCAAAGGTTATGAAGCAGAAAAGCAGCAAGTACTATGCATGGACCCAGCTTTTCCTACTGATCAAAGCACCCTGGTAAGCTATAATCTCAAAGATTTTCTAGTAGCCTGGAACAGAAGAAAAGGAATAGCTTATTTATTTTATAGATAAACAAGCGATCTAATAAGCCACTTCTTCTAAAATCAATCACCTTATCTACTCATTCAAACATTCTCAGAAAAATAATAATAGGCTTTAAAAAAACTTAGCCTGCATGCCTCACCTTCTGAAAGATCCCCCTATGCTTAGCAAAAAGGGCTTTATAAAGTATGTAAGTGCATAAAGAGTAGATGAAAAGCGTATAAATTCGATAAAACCCTTAACCTTTCAAACATACATTAAAAGCTCATTCACGCATTTTCATGGAAAATCGCGCCTACGTTCGTCCGCTCAATGATTTTATTTTCAATTATTTTTCTTGTGAATAATGTAAGTTTATTTCTAATATTTCCTAATATTTTAAGGTCATTTCTAATTGCATGGAATATTATGATGCTTATCTTCAAGGTGCTTGTATGCTATTTACTCGTAACATTTTCTTCTATATATGGTACTTTAACGCTTGAAGAATGTTGTGATCTAGCCCTAAACCATAGCGAGACGCTAACGGTTGCCGAGCTTAAAGCTCTGATTGAGAAAGACCGTACCCGCGAAGCTTACGGCCTACACCTTCCCCAGATGACCGCACAAATAGACTTTCTTACAAAGGGAAATTTGAAGAGGGTGCGGCATCAAGAACGCACGAAAAATGCTCGAGTTTCTCTTGTTATTCCTCTCTACAGCTTTGGGCATTCAACCCACACTATTAATGCTCAGAAAAGTAGAGAAGAGTCATCTTTTATTAAGATGACTACAGCTCGCCAAAAGATTTTACACGCTACCAATCATGCCTATTTTACTTTAGCAGAAGCACAAAAAATTATCTTAATCATTAAAGAATCCATCCGATCTTTAAAAGGCCAATTACGGATCAGCAAAGATTTTGCAGAACAAGGTCTTATTCATGAAAATGAAATTTTAATAGTAGAATTAGAATTAGCTCTCAGGCAGCAAGATTTATTACAAGCTCAGAGTAACGTATCAATAGCAGCTACCCAACTAAATCGCTTAATTGGATACCCTTTAGATCGGCAAGCCGTAGTTATAGATCTACTTGAGCCGATGCCTTACTATGCAAACCTTAACCAGCTGTTAGAAGAAGCACGCAGCAATCATCCTCATTTAAAAGCTCTACAAGCAGATATTAAAGCCGCTCGCTCTATCCTTACAGCCGAGAAAGGAAAGCTCTACCCTTCCATTTATGGCTATACGAATTATAGCACCTCCGATAACTATGCTCTCCCCTATAGGCATGGTTTAGATGCGGGCATAGGTATCCACTTATCTCTCTATGATGGGGGAGCTACATGGGCAAAGCTTAGACGCTTAAGAAAAGAGATGCTTGAACTGGAACAGCAATATATCGCTGCAGAAAAAGATATGGAATTATACATACGTACAGCTTTTTTTAGCGTTGAGAATGCCATTCAAAAGATTCCTCTTGCTATGAAAGCTATCCAGGTTGCTGAATACAATCTAAATCTGGTAAAGAACCACTTTGCTGAAGGCCTTATCACCAATGAAGATCTTATGATAGATGAAGAAAAACTGCTACACGCACGCCATAATTATTATCAAACGCTCTGCCAGTATTATAAAGCTAAAGCCGATCTGGCTTATGCTGTCGGCCTCAATTTTTTATAAGCAAGGAAGTAAGCATGATGAGAAATAAATTTGTTCATTTTCTTTTTGTGACATTAATAATTCAAGGTGCCTTAAGAGGAGAAGAAATCTGCGCAATAGGACATATACAGCCTTCTTCTAAAAGCTTAATAGGAGCCCAGGTATCAGGAAGAGTGGAAAAAGTTTTAGTCGAAGTGGGAGACAAAGTAGTAAAAAACCAGCCTCTAGTTCAACTAGATAGAAATTATTACGAGATAGAATTAGCGCTAAAAACAGCGGCATTAGAAGGCGCTAAAGTGGAGCTTTCTGATGCCGAGAAAAATTTTCTCCGCATGCAAAAGCTATGGGAAAGACCAGATGGACAATTACCTTCTATCTCTTTAAAAAAATATGAAGAAGCCAAAAGCAAATACGATCATTCTCTTATCCATGTAAAACAATTTCAAGAAGACTTAAAGCGTACTCAGTTATATTGGGAAGAAACTACTATTAAGGCCCCTTTTGAAGGAATTATTACAAAAAAACTTGTAGATGTAGGGGAATACATTACCGTGCAACCCGTCACCAGCATGGTTGAAATCCAAGCTTTAAATCCTCTTTATCTTGAATTTTCTATTCCGCAAGTGTATGCATCCACCCTAAGCGTGGGTACTCCCGTTAGCTTTGAAATTGATGGAACCCATCTAGATTACCCTCATGCTCAAATAGACCTTTTTTATCCAAACCTAGACGAAACTACACATTCATTGCGATGTCGCGCCATCCTTGATAACCGCGATTATAAAATTCGTCCCGGATCTCTTGCCCGAGTAATCATTAAAGCAGGTCAAGTAGCAAATAACCTTTAATTTGAGGAAAACACACCGTGATTTTGTCTGACCTATCGATCAAGCGACCCACTTTTATTTCTATGATTACCTTTGGCTTAGTAATTTTTGGGTTACTTGCCTATAAAGAGCTGGGCGTGGATCTTTATCCTAAAATCGACTTTCCCATCATCACCATTATCTCATCTCTTCCCGGTGCCGACCCTGAAAGCATAGAAAAAACAGTAACCGAGGTTATCGAAGAAGGCGTCGCTACCCTTAACTCTATTAAGCATCTTCGTTCAACTAGCGCTGAAGGGGTATCCCAGATAGTGGTAGAATTCGATTTAGAAAAAAATATTGATATTGCCTATCAAGAAATACAAGCTAAGTTAGGGGCAATTAGAAAAGAGCTACCAAGCGATCTTCAAGAGATAGTGATAGGAAAATTTGATATTGATTCCGCTCCTATTATGGCTCTCCTTGTTTCTGGAGATTTACCTATTCAGCAATTATCTTACCTTGCAGATAAGAGCATAAAAGATAGGCTTCAACAAGTTTCCGGAGTAGGTCAAATTAAACTTATTGGTAAACAAGAACGTACCATTTGGATCTCCTTGGACCCTTATAAAATGGAAGGATTTTCTGTCACCGTGCAAGATATTTCTAATGCCCTTAAAGCCCAACATATTGAGCTGCCAGGCGGGCGTATATCTTCTTCTTCGCACGAATTGGCTGTTAAAACAAAGGCTGAGTGGGAAGAGATAAAAAATTTGAAGGATATTGTTGTTGCTTACCGCCATGGTTATCCTGTGACACTAGCTGATATAGGACATATTGAAGATGGGTGGGAAGAGCCAAGAACTTTAGCTAGATTAAATCATCAACAAGCTATTGCTCTTCTTATTACAAGGCAATCTGGCACAAATACAGTGAATGTAGCCCAAGCTCTTAAAAAAACTATTGAAGAGATCCGGCAAGAGCTAAGACCCCAAGGCATTAATGTAGAGATTGCGCAAGATCTGTCCATCTTTATTGAACATTCTATGGAAGATATTAATTTTCACCTAATATTTGGAGGCCTATTAGCAGTCATCATCGTTTTCTTATTCCTAAGAGACTTAAAGATTACAATGATTAGCGCTTTAGCAATTCCCATCAGCGTTATTTCAACTTTTATTCTTTTACGTATGGTAGGCTTTACACTAAACAATATGACCATGCTAGCTCTGTCTTTATCGATTGGAATTTTAATAGATGATGCTATCGTAGTCGTAGAAAATATCTATCGCCATTTAAAAAGGGGGAAATCTGCTAAAGAAGCTGCAGCGATAGGTACTCAAGAGATTGGATTAGCTGCTTTTGCTATTACAATGTCTATCGTTGCTGTATTTTTGCCTGTGGCCTTTATGAAAGGCATTATTGGCCGCTTTTTCTACCAATTTGGTATCACCGTAACCTTTGCTGTTTTAATTAGCCTTTTTGTTGCCTTCACGCTCACCCCCATGCTTGCTTCTCGTTTTCTTACCCTACACATATCTACAGGCAAGCTAGCATTAGGGATAGAAAGAGCACTTGATAGCTTAGACAGAGTTTATACAAACCTTTTATCGAAAGCTCTCAAGTACAGTAAGACCACTCTCCTGCTAGCCATTAGCTTACTTATAGGCACTCTATTTTTAGGAAAATACCTTCGCTCTGAATTTATTCCTTTAGAAGATCGCAGTGAGTTTTTTATAAAAGTCAACGTTCCTTTAGGTTCCTCATTAGCCGTGACGGATGAGGCCATAAGAAAAATCCTTCAAGATATTTCTCCGCAACCATGGGTTAAATATACTTTCACTACTATAGGAAGCGATAGTTTCAATAGAGTAAATGAAGGCACTGTATATGTCAAAATGACCGATAAAGAGAGCCGCTCTTTAAGCCAAGCAGAAGCGATGAAGTTTGCTCGTGAGAAATTGTCTTCTTTACCTCATATTATAACAAGTATAGAACCTGTTCCCGCTATAGCGGGGGGTGGTCGAAGAAATGCTGCCATTCAACTAGATATCAAAGGGGCAAACCTTGAAAAGATTGACCAGATTGCTAATCAGATCAAAAATCATTTAGAAGAAACTCCTGGTTATGTAGATGTAGACACATCCTATGAAAAAGGCAAACCTGAGATCGAAATTTCTATTAAGCGTGATGAAGCAACTGCTCTAGGGGTCCTACCTATCTTTATCGCCCAGGAAATTAAAGCTCTCGTTGGCGGCTTAGAGGTCAGCAAATTCCGTAGCAATGGAGAGCGTTATAATATCAGCTTGCGGCTAAATGAAGAATTCCGTAGCAAGCCTCAAGATATCCTCCAGCTTTCTGTAAAAAATAGTAAAGGAAATTTAATCAAACTAAGCAGCCTAGTCAATATTAAAGAAAAGCGCGGGCCTGTCCAGATTAATCGTTATAATCGGGCAAGATTTATTTCGGTTTTTAGTAACCTACAAGAAGGAAAAAAAGTTCTTGGTGAGGCCATTAACGAAATAAATAGTTTTATATCCCAGATAAAAATGCCTTTAGGCTACCGTACAAGTTTTTCAGGCGCTGCAGAATCGATGAAAGAATCTTTTCAGCATTTAATTTTGGCTTTGCTGCTGGCCGTAGTCATTACCTATATGGTTCTCGCTTCCCAATTTGAGAGTTTTGTACAACCCTTAGTTATCATGCTATCGCTTCCCTTCTCTATCATAGGAGCCTTAGGAATACTGCTCATAACGGATATGACCCTAAGCATCTTTACAATTATAGGCATTATCATGTTGCTAGGATTGGTAACAAAAAATGCCATTTTACTTGTTGACTATATCAACACTTTAAGAACACGCGATGGTATGGATAGAAGAGAAGCTATAATGCTAGCGGGTCCTACTCGTTTACGCCCTATTCTAATGACAACCTTGGCCATGATTTTTGGAATGCTACCTATTGCTTTTGGCCATGGGCCTGGCTCTGAATCTCAAGCTCCTATGGCGATGGCTATCATCGGCGGCCTTTCAACCTCTATGCTACTCACCCTGATTATAGTGCCCATCGCTTATTTGATTGCCGAGGATCTACCTGAAAAGACAAGCCAGCTTTTTAAGAAACTTTGTAAACGCAAAACTCGCTCAGCAAAAAGCTCTTAAACAAGGATCTATGTATACTTACTCCTTTAATACTACTTAGGAAAATAAAATCTACCTTACTCCCATATCTTATCTCTGCAGAAAGATTGATAAGCTGGTGTATGCTTTAAAAAAACCGCCATGGATTGATGTCTAGAACAACGTGAGTTAGCGGATAAGGAAATAGCTAAAAAAAAGGTTGTCTCATGATTTTAAAAATGTTTTTTCGAAAAAATTTTTAAGTATAGTAGTGACGTTGTGGCATAAATGTTAAGAAGCGTATGCAATATGAGTACTCTTTAATACATATGAGCTACAAAATATAGTTTGCAAAAACAAAATTATACTCAACCATCAAAAAAAGCTTGCTTACCACATACATAATCGGCCCGATTATAACAAAATTTTAAAGCAAAAAAGGAGGTATAAATTCATGCCGGATGTAGCTATTAAAGGATGGGAGAGAAAATAAAAGTACAGGAAAGAAGGGACTTTCAAAATCCCCCCCTTGAAGCTAGCTTATGCGCATGGATAATTAAAGCTGCTTATGATTTATCCATTTCACGCTCTTCTAATGATACCAAAGCTGCCAAAGAGTGTAAAAGCTGCTTGTGGGGATGGCCCTCATGATAAACAAGCTTTCTATTGATCATCTTATGGTCGGCTATAGGCTTTATTACCTATCCGATTTAAACCTTGTATCTTGCACATCCCCCCTACCTTTTCACTCTAAGGACCTGTTTATTCCCCTGTAGGAGATAATATGACCAGCAGGCTATCATCGGTTTTTGCTACGTTTTTAGGATCCCTAATTTGCTGCTTTACCATTTCTAATTTTTCCTCTAGCTCTTTTAGCTGGGCTTTCCAAGCATTAGCGTTTTCTTCCTCTGAAGAACTGTTTATCTTATTGTGAATTTCTATTATCTGCTGCTGTAAATCTCTTGCTTGTGTAACCACTTGATGTTGAGGGTCTGTGATAAACTTAATATAATTATTTAGACGCTGGGCAATTTTTTCGTTATCGACAGAGGTGTCTATTACCTCATCTTTTGTAAATTCCTTTAAATCCTCTGCTGTTGGCAAAGTAGGAGGATCTTTATCTAGCCAGGGCTGCCCCTCACTTTTTAACTCTTCTAAAGATTGGTCAAATTTCGAACTGAAGATAATGAGAGGGAGAATCACTTCTAGTTGCCTTTTTACCTCTGCTGCCCCCTCTTCAGGAGAAAGCCCTTCTAGGTTTCCTGCATAAATATTATCTGCAAGGCCATCGCTGGCTAAGATAACGACATCATCATGATTTACTTCTGCCGAAAAAGTTGAAATTTTCTCTAAATCACTTTTTTGCATTTCCCCTACTTGAAGGGCCCCTCCCGAATCTGCATGATCCATAGGATTCTGTTTAGTAATCGTGTTGAGCTGCTTTGCGGTGCCTTGAGCACGATTGACACTAACAGCTATTGTGTCCCCAATGGCCCCTCCATTGACTAGATAAATATCCCTACGATCAGGAATATCCGAAAAAGTTGCAAATACAGCTGTAGCTGCCTTTGCATAAGTATTATCATCTACCTTGACAGATTTTGAGGCGTTTACAAAAACTTCTTTCGTTAGCTCTTCTAATGCAGTTGGCTCAAGGTTTTTGTTAAAGCTGCCCTTTCTTATGAATGCTTCCATGCTTTTAGTAAAAGCTTGGGCCGCTTTCATTACATATTCACCTGAGGAAGAACCATCACAAACTATCCCGTAATTTTTTCCATCCACCTGCCCTGCAGCCCCTCTATCCATGTTTCTAAAAATTTGTTCAGTTGGGGAGCCTTTAATCTTATATTCATTAGCAGGAACTGTACTCTCATGATACATCGCCCGTGACTTACCTGAGGATAGCTTTAACCCTTGCGAGCCGTTATCCTCATTTGTTCCTATTTTTTTAAAATAAATGTCTTGTGTGTATTCTTGATCTTTTGCACTCAGGCTATTGAAAAAATTTTCATACGCCTGTTCAGCTTTAACGGTTATAGAAAATCCAAAAGTTTTACTAAAAAGATGTTGGATCTGTCTTAGAATTCCTCCTTTTTTGATTTCTTGGCGATGCTGCTCAATCGCTGTCTTTAAATCAGCTAAAATTTTTGGATGCTTCTCTTTATCTTCGGTACGGATAGAAAGATTAGCTCGATTAAGAACTTCTCTAAGCTTTTCACGATTAGGGTGTTGTTCTGATACTATTGTTCGGATTGCTGCCGTGTTAATAGGACTTCTTTGATCCGTAGCTTTTGGTGTTACTTCTATATTTTTTTGCAACTGACTAGTTCTTACTATCACTTGAGGATGGGTAAGAGAAGTGCCGGGAATTGCTTGAGGATTAGAAGAGGAGCTTTTCTGAACCTCTTGTTGATTATAGAGACGATTGGTTTGCCAATTATTATGGATAGGGGATTTTTCTTTATTGAAGATATTCATATTCTCCTCCTAAATGCTATCACTTAATCATCTTATAAATAAAATTTTTTAATAATTATGCAATAACCATGCCATCCCTTAATAATTCTATTAACCAGGAAGAAGCTTAAGTAGAAAAGCCTGGTAAAAATCTTCTGATTTCATTTTTTTATTATTTGAAGGAAGTTTACTAGCATATTTTTGTCTGATTATTTAGGATGAATTTTATAACTAATACTTGCGAGGTTTGCTGTGCTTGAAATAGCTGATATTGAAAGATTTCTTGGAGCTGAAGCTGATTCTTTACTCCACTACCAATGTAAAAAAGTTTCCAAAGAGGCACTTCATTTGCCTGGGCCAGAGTGGCTAAGTAAAATTCATGGTGTTAGTGATCGTCCCATACGCGTGCTTGCTAGCCTTCAAGCGCTCTTTAATCATGGGCGCTTAGGGGGGACAGGATATCTTTCTATCCTTCCTGTTGATCAGGGTATCGAACATTCAGCAGGCGCTACTTTTGCTCCTAACCCTATCTATTTTGACCCGCAAAATATTATGAAATTAGCTTTAGAAAGTGGCTGTAATGCAGTAGCCTCCACCTTAGAAACATTAGGGCTTGTCGCACGAAAATATGCACATCGCCTTCCTTTTATAGCAAAAATCAATCATAATGAGCTTCTTAGCTATCCTAACCGATATGACCAAATTCTTTTCGGAAATGTTAAGCAAGCCTGGAATATGGGAGCAATGGCTGTAGGTGCCACCATTTATTTTGGTGCCCCAGAAAGTCATCGTCAGATTAAGGAAATTAGCGAGGCTTTTTCACAGGCGCATGAGCTAGGAATGGCTACCATTCTTTGGTGTTATCTACGTAACCCAGCTTTTAAAGTTGATGGTGTAGATTACCATGAGAGTGCTGACCTCACAGGCCAGGCCAATCATCTAGGAGCAACCATTGGAGCAGATATTGTAAAACAAAAACTACCTCTTAATAATGGTGGCTATAAAGCTCTAAATAAAGATAAGAAAGGCAGCTACGGTAAATATGCTGAAGCTATGTATACAGACCTTTGTACTGACCACCCTATCGATCTTTGCCGTTATCAAGTATTAAATGGCTATAGTGGTCGCGTGGGGCTTATCAATTCAGGAGGAGCTTCTCTAGGGCAAAAAAACTTGGAAGAGGCGGTTCGTACAGCTGTCATTAACAAAAGAGCCGGAGGGATGGGCCTAATCAGTGGACGTAAAACTTTTCAATGCCCTCTTGACGAAGGCATAAAAATCTTCCATGCCATACAAGATGTCTATCTAAACGAAGCTATTACTATTGCCTAGCAAAAAGTTTAAAAAAGATCATAAAAAATTTAAGTTATCAAAAAGACTAAAAGATAAAAAGATATTCAATAGTTTGCACCCTCATAAACTTTAAGGAGATAAGCACCAAAGAAGATTAGAAAAAGATTGTATGAGCTAAATTTGCGCTAGGAAAAATTTTTCAGCGATTTGGCTTTCAATAAACACTACTTATTGCTGGAAGTCTATTGCTTTTTATGCATGGACTTCTCCAACATTTTCTGATAGGCAAGTAGATTAGTAGAACCTAATTTGATTACAAATGTCTGAGTTTTTTCAGCTTTTTATCCGCTCTTTAAGTAAATCTACATGATAAATAAAGAGCTTTTAAGAGGAAAAAAGCCTTTATTATATAGTCTGGTGCGGTAAAAAAATTATGCCCACCCTTTTGATCTCCTTACTCATCTCCTCTTTACTTTGCAATCTAGTTTTTAAAATCCATCACGCATAAAAAACTAGCCAAAAGCTTAAAAAACTACATTTCTCTCAAAAGCTTAAAGGTTGGATCTATATCTAGTTTTATCGACCCTCGATGCTTGAGCTCATTAGCAAGAAGAGCTGTAGCCTAATAAAATTATTAGTGAATTGCCTTCAAAGAGTAAAAGAATTTAGAGTTAGAATATGTGATTAAATGCCTATTAACGCAACTTCTCGATCTAATTTATCTACTTTTATAATCATTAAGTTTTTACGCATTAAGAGCTTAAGTATTTAATCTTGCACAATTGAACTTTAAAATGCAAAATGCAGTTTTATGGAGAGAATGGAGAGGGTATGAAGCTTGCGCAGATAGCATGGATAGCTTTTTTCTGGATGGGTGTAGTATGGAGTGAAGTGAATGTCAGCGATGCATCGAAGATGAATTTTTTGGCCGAGCCTCAAAAACTTACCCTTCCTTATGGGTTACCTGAAATTCCTTGGCCTAAAGATAATCCATACCATGCAAAAAAAGCAGAGTTAGGACGGCTTTTATATTTTGATACTAGGCTCTCTTCAGATGGAACTGTTTCCTGTGCAAGCTGCCATGCGCCCTCTGAAGGTTTTTCAGACCGCAGACCTGTATCCATAGGAATTAAAGGACGGTACGGCAGCCGCCACTCCATGACCATTATCAATTCAGCCTATCAACCTTTACTATTTTGGGACGGTAGAGCTAAAACGCTTGAAGAACAAAGTAAAGGGCCTATTGCCAATCCTAAAGAAATGACTTTAGCAGATAACCCTCATGAGGCCCATTGGCAATGTCAAGAACGTGTAAAAAACATTGCAGGCTATCGACTTCTGTTTAAAGAAGTTTTCAACAATGAAGAGTGTACAATAGATGATATTGCCAAAGCCCTCTCAACATTTGAACGAACCCTCTTATCGGGGAATTCGCCTTATGATCGCTACATTAAAGGCGACAAATCAGCTATGAGTGCTGAGCAAGCACATGGTTATCAAGTATTTTTATCAAAAGGATGCATTGATTGTCATCATGGGGTTAATTTTAGCAGCGGAGATTTTGCTAATATTGGGATAGGGATGGCTTCTTCTAAGCCAGACTTAGGACGGTATGAAATAACAAAAAAAGATAAAGATTGGGGAGCTTTTAAAGTGCCTATCCTCAGAGAAATAGTTAGTAATCATCCTTATATGCACGATGGAAGCCTTAAGACCCTAGAGGAAGTGATTGAGTATTATGATAAAGGAGGCACGCCTAATCCTAATCTGCATCCTTTGATGAAGCCTTTGCAGCTTAAAGAAGAAGAAAAGAAAGCTCTCCTTAGTTTCTTAAAAGCCCTCGATGGTGAAGGTTGGCAACACATTCAAGCGCCTTCGACTTTTCCTGAATAGTAATGTTTCTAGGAGCCTGCTTTGAGAAGTTCAGTAAGGCAAAAATATTGAAGAAATTTAGTTGATTTATTCGGTCCTCTAATAATAAAAAATGATTAAAAAGGTTATAAGCATGAGCAAGCCAAAAGTTGTAATTGTGGGAGGAGGATTTGGTGGCCTTAATGCTGCTAAAGCTTTAAAAAAAGCAGCAGTAGATGTCTTACTACTTGATAAAACTAATCACCACCTTTTCCAACCCCTTTTATACCAAGTGGCCAGTGCTGCATTATCGCCAGCTAATATTGCTTCACCTATTCGTACCATCTTCTCTAAACAAGAGAATGTAACAGTGCTTTTAGCCAACATTACCGCCGTAGATAAAGAAAAAAAAATAGTAATAGCAGAGAATGGGGAAACTTACAATTATGATTATTTAATCCTTGCTCCAGGCTCTCAGCACACCTATTTTGGACATGCAGAATGGGAAGCATTTGCCCCTGGCTTAAAAACTTTGCAAGATGCCATAAGAATTAGAGAACGCATTCTTTTAAGCTTTGAAAGAGCCGAACGATGCACCAAACCTGAGGAAACCTTAAAATTTTTACAATTCGTAATTGTAGGTGCAGGTCCTACAGGGGTAGAAATGGCAGGAGCTATTGCTGAAATTGCTCATACCTCTTTAATCCATAATTTTCGTCATATTAACCCTGAGCATGCACGTGTTTATTTGATTGAAGGCTCTGAGCAAATACTCTCTAGCTTCCCTAAAGATTTAGCCGAAAAAGCAGCTATAGATTTAAGAAAGCTGGGAGTAGAAATAATTTTAAAAACCAGAGTAACTGAAATAACTTCTGAAGGAGTAAGAATAGGAGATAAGTTTATCGACAGCCGTAATGCCATTTGGGCGGCTGGTAATCAAACTTCTCCTTTATTGGATACATTAGAAGTCATGCAAGATCATACCGGACGAATACATGTCGCCAATGATTTATCCGTTCCTGGTTATCCCGAGATATTTGTGATTGGCGATGCTGCTCTTCTCTTAGATACAGCAGGTCTTCCCTTGCCGGGTATAGCTCCTGTTGCCATTCAACAAAGTCATTACGTGGCTAAGCTAATAAGAAAGAATATTTGCGGCAAACAGAGAAAACCTTTCAAGTACTTCGACAAAGGCATGATGGCAACCATTGGAAAAGCAAAAGCCGTAGCCGTAGTAGGAAAATTAAAAATCACAGGCTTTATTGCCTGGCTAGCATGGTGCTTTATCCATATCCATTTCCTTATCAGCTTCGCCAATCGATTAGTGGTCATGCTCAACTGGTTTTATCTATATTGCCGTAATCAGCGGTGCATACGGCTTATTACTCGTCCCCTAACTGATAAAGATGAACCGATCCGTTGATAGAAACTTTAAATTTTAAATAAAACTGCAGGAATAAATAGAAGCGCATTTATCTTTGTTTTAAAAACAATGGTGCCAGGAAAGTTTTGCTATCCTACAGGCCTACTAAAAAGCTTTCTTAAGCAGTAATTCTACAGCTGCTTTATGCCCTAGGATGCATTTCGGTATGCGGCTAGCTTTTTGCAAAAGCTGCCTATCAAAAACTTCATATTTTAAGAGCTTTTATATACAAAACTATAAAGCTTCCTCTCGTCTGACTAAAAGCATGGTGAAGAGAAAAAAAGTTAGAACTAGCAAAAAGACATCATATGGGAATGTCAGCTGCGCTAAAAACTTAATTTCAACATTCATGTATTCCTTCTTTCACGGCCTCACAGCATTCTTCAGTTAACTAAAAAATACCTGCCAAGCTCTACTCATTTTTTCTAAGGTGGCATGTCGGCCCAAGAGCTACATGATACAAGGGCAAGCTGGCATTTTATAAGCCACAACTTAATAAAAACCAGCATGCCTATTCCTTAGAATATCTAAGAAGCTCTTAAGAAGTAGAGCTAAGATCTCATATTTAAATTAGCTCAATCATTTGCCTTTTCCTTCTGCTACCCAGCTATTCTAAGAGAATCAGCTTGTTTTCATAACAAGCAATTTAAGATCTTTGAGATCGGTATTAATTTCAATGGTTGTAGGATGCTGAAGACCATATGTCACAATACTGCTACGTAGTGCTTCTTTTGTATATTCAAAAACTTTATTTATGTTTCCGAGGACTAGATAAAGCATTCTTAGATTATTGTAATCACTTATCACATTTGGATGATTTTCACCCTCTATCTCAAGATCAATCTTAAGTGCTTTCTCTGCACACTCTGCCGCTAACTGAAAATTTCCTTGCTGTTGGTAGATCGTTCCTAGGTTATTGTAATCGATTGCTACAGCGTTATGATTTTCACCATATAGTTCCAAATCAATTCTAAGCGCTTTCTTTGCATACTCTGCTGCTAGTTCTAACTTTTCTAGCTGCCTATAGATCGTTCCCAGGTTGCCGTAGCAGTTCGCTACATTCTCATCATAGTTTTCACCAAACAGCTCTTCATTAATCTTACAGGCTTCTTCAGCATGCTCAGCTGCCTGCTCTAAAAGCCCTTGATCTTGGAGGATTTGGGCTAAATTATCATAAGAAATAGCAATTTCACGATGCTTCTCTCCATAATACCTAAGTTTAATTTTAAGGTCTTTTTCAGCATATGTAGCGGCTTGCTCTAAATTTTCTTGTTCTTGGTAGGTCTTTATTAACTCTTTATAAATTATTACTAAACTTTCGTAATAAGTTCTTGCACTAGGTTGAAATTCACCATGTAGGTTGTAGTGGACCTCAAGGCCATTTCCAAGGTATTCAGCTGCTTGTACTAAATTCTTCTGTAATTCAAAATAGAGGCCCAAATGATAGTAATCTCTTTCAACATTTGGATTATTATCGCCCGAGATGTGTTTATCAATTTTAAGAGCTTTTTTACAATACTTAACAGCTTGCTTTAAGTTTTCTTGTTCTTTGTAGATTGTTGCTAGGTTATTATAGCCTAAAGCTACGTTAGGATGATCTTCTCCATTTAGCTTACGATGGAGCACTAAAGCTTTCATGTAGTGCTCAGCTGCTTGTCCTAAATTTTCTTGCTCCTGCCAAATCTTTCCTAGATTATTATAATTCATTGCCACAGACGGATGAATTTCTCCATATAGCTTAAAGTTAATTTCTAAAGCTTTTTTCACTAGCTTGATTGCTGTCTCAAGATCTTTTTGCTCATGGCAGATCATTCCTAAATTTTCGTATTCGATTGCTACTTGCGGGTGATTTTCTCCATACAGCTTGATATCTATTTCTAACGCCTTTTTGATTAGGTGAGTAGCCTCTTCCAAATTACCTTGTTCTTGGTAGGCCATTCCCAGATTAGTATAATCCCTTGCCACGCTTGGATGATTCTCACCAAAACGTTTAAGGTCAATTGCTAGCGCTTTCTTAGCATACTCCGCTGCTTCCTCTAATTTTCCTTGATCTTGCAAGATCATTCCTAGGTTGTTGTAACCCCCGGCCACACTAAAATGATTCTCACCAAATAACTTAAGGCAAATATCAATTCCCTTATAAGTATACTCCGCAGCTTCCTTTAAATTACCTTTTTCATGGTGGATTAATCCTAGATTGTAATAGCTTCTTACTAGATTAGCAGTGTGATAATAGTAATCCGTTAAGTTAAGACAATTTTTATTCAAACAATCATGATTAATTTCGATTGCTTGGCTAACGTATGCAGCCGCCTTCTCTAAATTGCCTTGCTCATAGTAAAGGGTTCCTAACGCATTTAATGCTTGAGGATTTTCCGGATCTTCTTGTATTGCTTTATTATACCACTTTAAGGCTTCCTTATACTGAAAAAACCTTAAAGCTATATTTCCTTGGGTCTGAGATGAGTTATCATCTAATGTGGAAGATTTAAGCTCTTCTTCCCTACCAGCTAAAAATTCATGCATAGCTTGATAAAAAGGAATGAAAACGCGATAAATTTTTTTTAGGTCTTCTAATGCATGAGAATCTAAAGCAAATTGCTTTTGAATAAGCTCTGGTTTATCGAAGCCACAAGATTTAATGAGAGGATTCATCATCTCTTGCTGGGCTTGATAATGAGAGTAAGTTTTAAGTCGCATAAATAGCGCGATACTCATCCAATCCTTTAACTTTTCAGCTGCGCTATCCGTTATAATCCCTTGCTTGTTTAGCTGTTCGATCCTACCAAAAGTATCAGAGGCTACTATTTTTTTAAGAAGAGCTAGTCGGTCCAAGGCTAGATGAGGAAACCGATACAAATCATTTTTAACTTTAAAAAGCATGCCTTGTTTTTCTAAATGGCCCATACCTGGGTCAAAAGATATCATATCCTCTTTAACTAAATGAACCTTAGCTAAGTATTGACGAAGATTACGGCCTTGTTGGTAAGGCGCATTGAGCTTTTCTTGAATTTTTTGCTTATATTGAGCAGTTAATTCAAGATTGCCTAACAGATGTGTAAAGTTCAGAAGCTCCATGGGAAGATGAGGCTCTTTGTCATGCCACCATTTACCCTGTTCATCCTGCGCGATATATTGAGCCATCTTCTCAGGAGTTTGAATAAGCTTAAATGTTTGGCGATTGCCAAAGGGAGTTTTACAACCTTTTCCTTTCGCTCCTTCACCATCAAAAGCAAAACCTCTAGGAGTGACACTATCAAAAAAGCCAGCCTTTATCATACAGGGAATATTCAAAGCAGGAAGAATCGTCTCTCCTAAGTTAATAACCCTCAGGTGAATTAGATTGGTCAGGCGCTTAAAGTACTCTCTATTGTCTTCACTATCCTCCTGGATAAGAATACCAAATTCTAAATCGGAATAAGGAGTCATTTCTTCTCTAGCCAGGGAACCAAAGCCTATCATAGCATATTCGCAGGGAGCAGCTCCTAAAGTATCAATACTCTGTTCGACCAAAATTTTAAAGAAATCTTTCATCCCTTGAGCAATTTTCTTGTAAAGATCTCTTACTTCCTCAGATGAGGGATTTGAGCCAAGAGCTTGAATTTTTTTCCCTATTTCCTCTCTAAGCTTTTTTAATACTTGGCGATTAGCTTCAAATTGCTTCCTCATTTGCTCAAGGCTTATAGGTTTTCCATTGCATAGTTCAGTAAGTAGGCTTTGAACATTAAAAAGCTTTTTTTTAATTATTTCCTGTCTATCTTCTGAAAATAGTTGTAAAGCGTAATTGTAAAGACCCGCAGCTTGAAGAAATGTCTCTGACGTTCTTTTTGCAGCATAAATATCGCCTAATTTTTCTATAAAAGAAGCTACTTTTATAAGTTCTTCCTTTTGAATAGCGCGTTTTAAAGCTTGCGTGTAAGCTTCTTCCTCATCTAAGAAACTGCCTTTAATTTGCTGTTTCCATTCTTTACATACTAACTTGGCTTGGCACAAATCTAGTAGTTCTAATTCTTTGAATATCTTTAAGGCAATTTCCGCATAGACTGAACTTATTCCTATATGATTAGGTGCTTTATCTTCTATCTGTTCAAATGTAGGAAAAATATAAGGGTATCCAAGAGAAATTTCTGAACTCATAAATTCATCCTTTTTAGCTAATTTTGAAGGTGCATCCTGGTATAACACGAAACTTGCAAATAGGAATACAAAATTTCCAGCTCTTGAGAGCTTAATGGGCTAAAAATTAATTAAAAGAAAAAAAATTTATTCTTGTATTCTATAAATCTTTAGAATTTATAAAACATTATGCCTTTCATTGAATAAGCTAGAGCTTGGGACTAACCAGAAAATAAAAATTTTCATGGGATTTTTAGAGAACATGGAAAAAAATTATATATAAAAATTTTTAAGATGATGCATTGCATCCTCCATAAAAGCATCTAAATGGTTAAATTGCGAAGTTAACATTTGTTGGCGATAGCTTGATAGCTGCGGGTTGGCTTTGTATAGAAAACTTAGTAATTGCTTCATCTTGTTAATTTTATTGCGAACGGGACTTGTTAAAGGTATTTCCGATAAGTAAGTTCTGAGATAAGTATCTAAAGAATTCCATGTGGGTAGAAAAGCCTTTCCTGAAAAATAAGCCCTTATTTGATGAAAGATAAAGGGGTTAATTACGCTTCCCCGCCCCACCATGAGGGCATCACAGTGGGTTGCTTTCAACATACGCACAGCATCTTCTACACACAAAATATCTCCATTACCCACCACAGGAATTTTCAAAATAGATTTGGCTTCTGCGATCAAATCCCACCGCGCAGGAGGTCCATATCCCTCTACTTTAGTGCGAGGATGTAAAGTAATAAAACACGCCCCACTTTCTTGTGCGGCAAGTAAATTTTCTTTAAAAAGAGAAGTGTCTTCATATCCTGAACGCATTTTAACCGTCACGGGAACCTTTACAGCTTTTACTAAAGCCCTTGCAACTTCATAAAGATGCCGAGGTTCTTTTAGTAGACTTGAACCTGCACCTCTGCCTGTCACTTTATTAGAAGGGCACCCACAGTTTAAATCTATGCGAGGTGCTCCCCTGCGAGCTATCTCTAGCGCCATTTCTGCCATTAAGTTAGGCTCTGATCCCATCAATTGAGCTGCTAAAGGAATAGGAGAGATTTCATGAGAGTCATAAACTTTAGCTAAGCTTGGCGTATGAGCATTGCTCGGCACCCGAATAAATTCGGTAACACCCTCATCGAATCCCCCTATGGTCGCCATTGCTTTACGAAAGCAGCGGTCTCCTACTCCTTCCATGGGAGCAAGAAAAAGATAAGGACACCCAAAGGCGTCTTTGGAGAGTAAATGCATGATGGTTGATGCCTTTAGCTTGCTTAATTGCAGAGTCTATATTTTTTAGATATCAAAGCTTAAGCGTTAGGCTTATTTATCTATAGTTAGTAAGATTTTTTCTTATATTTAATAATTTTTCTAAGCATTAAACGAGTGACTGCAACCTAATTTTCAAGGAACAAGGCCAAAAGCAATAAAAAAGATTCTCGTAATCACAGGCAAATAAACCTGCTACCTAGAATTAAAAGTAGGGATTAAAAATGCACATTTGGTAGTAAAATTTCTAGAGAATTTACAAGAAAGATGCCTAGCTATGAAAAGCAGGTAAGATTTATTCCTACCAACACGTAAACTTTATGAATATTTCTCCTTAATTAAACCCAAAGTTTAGTGCTCTAATGAAAAAAATTTAAGAGTAAAAAAGAGATCTTGCTTGCTGAAGAACGGCATGATGCCGCTCTTCTATTCATCAATTATTTTTCTTCTTCATCCTCTTCAATATCTTCTAATTCATCCTCATCTAATTCCTCAAAGTCTGCTTCTCCGAATAAAGAATTAAATAAATTGATATAAGCCAAAAATTTTACATTGCTAGCAAGATCTTTTTTCTCTGGATTACTCTTACGTTTAACGATTTCTTCCTGGATCACTTTAATGACCTCTAGGATAACATCATCCTCATCTTCTCCAGCTTCTTCAGTAATTATCTCCTGCTTGAGTTCTTCTAAATCAGCTGAAAATTGGTCTAAATCCAACAAATTTAAAGATTCTATATCTGTAATCATAATTTTTAATCCTTTTGGGTTAAGGGGTAGAATAACATTATGACAGTATCGGCTTCATCTACGCAAGCAAGATTTTCATCTTAAAAGAAATTCCTTCTCCTAGTAATATAGGTTCCTTATAAATATTTTTGGAGACATCTTATGTCACATCCTCAGCACTCTAGCAAAGTAGTTTTTAAAGGTGCCAATTTCCTACCTCTTCTTATTGCTTGCACAGTGGGTGCATGCATAGGATTTGCTCCCTCGCCTGTAGGAGTTGAGCCTAAGGCTTGGCAGCTGTTAGCCATTTTTTCCGCTCTGATTGTAGGATTAATAGGAAAAGCACTGCCCATGGGAGCCATTTCTTTATTAGCTCTGACTACTCTTATCGTCACTCAAACTCTAACCTTGAAGGAAGCTTTAAGCGGTTTTTCCCATCCTATCATTTGGCTGGTTGTTGCTGCCTTCCTTATCTCCAAAAGTTTTATTAAAACAAAACTGGGCATGCGTTTAGCCTATCTATTGGTGGCTTTTTTAGGAAAAAAAACTTTAGGGTTAGGATATGGGGTAGCTTTTACCGAACTTATCTTGGCTCCTGCTATTCCTAGTAATACAGCACGGGCTGGAGGCATTATTTTTCCTATCGTCAGAGCGTTAGCTGTTAGCTTTGGAAGCTCACCTGAGCGTCATTCTCAACGCCTCATAGGAAGCTATCTTATCCTTACCGCCTACTATTGCAATTTAATTACTAGCACCATGTTTATCACAGCCATGGCAGCAAATCCTCTCATCGTAGCAGTACTGCTTAACCATCATATCCCCATTACCTGGGGCCAATGGGCCTTAGCCGCCAGCCTCCCAGGAGTATTAAGTTTAATTGCCATTCCCTATCTTGTGCATAAATTATATCCTCCAGAAATTAAAGAAACCCCTGAAGCTAAAGATTTAGCTATCAGGAATCTTCAGCAAATGGGTCCTATGTCAAAATATGAATGGATTACTTTAGTGGTGTTTTTCTTGTTAATTGTTTTATGGATTTGCGGAGAAGCCTATCTTAGCATAGATAGTACAACGGTGGCCTTCTTAGGAATATGCATTTTACTTTTAACAGGTGTACTTACTTGGGATGACATTAAGAGGGAACACGAGGCTTGGGATACACTGATTTGGTTTTCTACACTAGTGATGATAGCCACCTATTTAAATAACTTCGGATTAATTGGTTGGATGAGTAGCCACCTTCGTGCTATGATGACAAATACTTCCTGGTATTTAGCCTGGCCCATTTTGGTGCTCTCCTATTTTTATAGTCATTATCTTTTTGCTAGCAATACCGCTCACGTTAGCTCTATGTATGCGGCTTTTCTGACTGTCGGCCTTCATCTACATATTCCCCCTTATCTTATAGCTCTTTCACTTGCCTTCTCAAGCAGCTTGTTCGCCTGCCTTACCCATTATGGAACGGGCTCAGCACCTATTTTATTTGGATCTGAATATGTAAATCTTAAAACTTGGTGGAAAATGGGATTTGTAACGAGCTTTATCTTTTTGTTCATTTGGATAGGAATAGGATCTTTGTGGTGGAAAATTCTTCATCTATGGTAGGCACACTTACATTCACCTTACTTTGCTTCCTCCTTATTTGTTAAGGCGGGAAGCATAGTGATTGGTAATTGCAAGAAAAGGCCTACTTAAAAACGTTCGACACGCACATGGCAATAAGGCTCTTTACCCGCTTTATCATAGTAATCTTGATGATATTCTTCTGCAGGATAAAAAAAGCTTGCTGGCAAAAGGCGGGTAGCTACTTTAATCCCCTTCTGTTCCAATTTTATCACCAAATTTTCGGCTATCTTCTTTTGAGCCTCCGAGAGATAAAAGATTGCCGAGCGATATTGTTCACCCTTATCAGGTCCCTGACGATTGTGCTGTGAGGGATCATGAATTTCGAAAAATAATTTAGCCAATGTTTCATAAGCCACAATTTCAGGATCAAATATGATTTCCACGCTTTCTGCGTGGCCACTCATTCCCGTACAGACCTCTTGATAGGTTGGATGCACTGTTGAGCCTCCTATGTAACCTACGGTTGTACTAATTACCCCTTCAACTTTTTTAAATAGATGCTCAACACCCCAGAAACAACCGGCAGCAAAAACAGCTCTGGCATGGCCCTCTTGAGTAAATGCAGGGTTAAATGTTAGCGATGTTGAATTTACACAATGGCGCTGATTCTTTCTGGTCAGCCTTTCTCCAATAAAAAGATGTCCTAGATGCCCACCGCAGCGTCGACAAAGAATTTCTATACGCTCCCCATCTGCGTCGAGCTTGCGCTCCACAGCACCCTTAATTTCATCATCAAAACTAGGCCATCCGCATTGAGAAGGAAATTTATCGGAGGACATATATAAAGGAGCATCACAATAACGGCATAGATAAATGCCTCCTTCAGCAAAGTGGTAGTATTTACCCGTGCCAGGCTTTTCAGTCCCTTTTTTTAAAATGATAGATTCCTCGTAAGGATCTAAGGCATGATATCTTTCCATATAAACCCTAATGTAAGAATGTTAATAGCTCAGAGACAGAATTAAATAGTATTTCAGGTGTTTTTCTGAGTGAGGTTAGATCTATACAGCTTTCTTTCCTTATGCAGCATTAATCAAAAAATATGGGGAAAATTCTTACTACTATTTGCTTATCTATTTAAGTTCTCCTCAAAAAAAACCTCTCTTGTTATTCTTCCCTTTCTCCTATCTATGCAAGAGATCATTATAATATTTAAGAGCAAAAAGCCTCAAGTCATCATCCATTTAAGTTTACAATCATTCTATCATTAAACTGTTAGACCCCGCTTCATCCTTATGCTTTTATTTAAGATGCTTACTACATTTTTCACTCATCTACCTTTTTCCTTAAGCACTTTGATAGACAAAGGGGGCCTTGCAATTAGAAAAGCTGGATTAACGAAAGGCATTTAAAGCAAAAAGCAGCATACATGAAAGTTTTCGATCCACTGGCAAGACATAAACCACCCAAATGTTTTACCAAGGCTAGCCATAATTTCCTGCTAGGTGGCCTTATGTCCCTTAATTTTTTTGCACCTATATTGATATTAATTATTTTAATATTATATAGTAAAATTAATCAGGAGGGAAAATTATGGGTGCTCCTATCAATAATAGTTTCCGAGATCTTTATGAAGATGGCAATCTCATCGTTAGTAATAATCCTTTTGCCTCTACTCCCAAACCTTTTGATATAAATGCTACCGAGCGAGCAGAAAAAGCAAAAAAAGATTTAAAAAAAAATCGAGAAGGCAAAAAAGATAAAAATGAAAAGGATAGTGAGGAAGATAAGCCTTTACCACGTCCTATGGGTCTTTAAGGTACCCTTTAAGATGCTAGGCATCATTCATTGAGAACTCCTAATTCTTTATAATGCTGTTTATTTTTTGGTCCTCTCAAGGCTGTTTACCTATTTAAGGAGCTTTACAATTTTTAATGTAAGAGGCTCTATCCATTCATTTTGCAGGGAAACTGCATGAAGATTTAAGTTGACAAAGCAAGGGGGATAATTATCATTCTTTTCCTTAAAAAGGAGGAATGAATGAATACTCATAAGCCCCATAGTGTTTTTGCTGTATTTAAGGGTCGGGAAGATCCAAGGAAGCAAAGAAACCAAATCTATAGTTTGTTTGATATTGTTACAATTAGCATTTTGGCGGTTTTATGCGGTGCAGATGATTGGGCAACAATCCATTTATAGGCATCTTGCAATTTACCTTGGCTGCAAGAGCGTGGAATTTGCTTAGCAGGCGTGCCATCACATGATACTTTAGGAAGATTTTTCCGCTATGTATCTGCATCGAATTTTGAAAGATGTTTTGTGCAATGGACCCAGAATATTGCTGGAGCCATTAAAGGAGTGATCGCTATAGATGGCAAAACCTTAAGAGGGTCGTGTGATGCAGCTCTTGAAGGAAAAGCAATTCACATGGTTAGTGCCTTTGCAGCAGAGAATAAGCTAATACTTGGCCAGCTTGCTACGGACACAAAATCAAACGAAATAACTGCCATTCCCTTGTTATTAAATATGCTTGATATCAAAGGAGCTACAGTTACCATAGATGCAGCTGGATGTCAAAAAGAGATAGCTAAACAGATTCGCCATCAAGGAGGCCATTACTTACTCGCACTGAAAGGTAATCAAGGGAATCTACATGCAGAAACCAAAAACTTTTTTGATCAAGCTATACAGGTAACACCTAAAGAAGCGAGTTGCGATTATTACTCGATTGAAGAAAAGAGCAGAGATCGTTTTGAGAAGCGAGAAGTTTGGTGTACGCATGAATTAGATTGGCTGCCCCAGAAAGAAGAATGGGTAGATCTGAATGCGCTAGTCTGCATGAGAAGCACTAGGCGCATTAAAGATAAGACATCTATAGAGGCTAGATACTATATTGCTAGTGAAAAAGCTAGCGCTGAAAAGCATGGACTAGGCATACGCTTGCATTGGGGTATCGAAAGTGCGCCGCAGGCGCACAAAGAAGTTCAGGAAGAACTAAAACTTTGTGCTTAAGCTGTACAAATGATGGAGAAGGCCCTCCGAAGTCGGTTTTCAGGAACGGGCTTCAAACCACCTTAAGCTGCTGTTATT
>NZ_VJOT01000042.1 GCF_011087585.1 Neochlamydia sp. AcF84 | reverse complement strand
AGTGGTAACATTCATTATTCAACTAGATTTCTAGGAGGAAATCGTGAGTGAAACAAAACCTTTTATTATTTCTAAAACACTTGTTATGGAGGCCTATAAGCTTGTAAAAGCAAACGCAGGAGCAGCTGGCATAGATCAGCAAACGCTAGAGGACTTCGATCGAAACCTTAAAAGCAATCTTTATAAAATCTGGAACCGAATGTCCTCGGGAAGCTATTTTCCACCGCCTGTAAAGGCCGTTTCAATACCAAAGAAAAGTGGTGGAGAAAGAATCTTGGGAATACCTACGGTAAGTGATAGAATAGCTCAAATGATTGTAAAGCTGATGTTTGAACCTATAGTAGAGCCCCATTTTCACCAAAATTCTTATGCATATAGGCCGAATAGATCAGCTTTAGATGCTGTAGGAATCACTAGGCAAAGATGTTGGAAATACGATTGGGTGCTGGAATTTGATATTAAAGGCCTATTTGACAATATAGACCATGACCTTCTAATGAAAGCAGTAAGAAAACATACAGATAACAAATGGGTTATTTTATACATCGAAAGATGGCTAAAAGCACCTCTTCAATTAAAAGATGGAATTCTTGTGACAAGAAATGCAGGAGTGCCCCAAGGAGGAGTGATTAGCCCAGTGCTTGCCAATCTATTTCTTCATTATGTATTTGACACGTGGATGACAAGGAAATATCCTAGCATGCCATGGTGTAGGTATTCTGATGATGGATTAATACACTGTAACACAGAACAAGAGGCTCAACACCTTCTAACAAATCTAAAGAAACGATTTGAAGAATGTAGTTTGATGCTTCATCCAGATAAAACAAAGATTATTTACTGTAAAGATGGAAGCCGCAAGGGAAAATACAAGGAAACAAAATTTGATTTTCTAGGTTATACCTTTCGGCCAAGACTGGTCAAAAACAGTAAACGAAATAACATATTTATAAGTTTTACACCAGCAGTAAGCCAAGCGGCGCTAAAATCTATGAAAGCAACCATTAGGCAATGGAATATAAGAAATAGAACAGATTTAGAACTTGGAGATATAGCCAAAACGTATAATCCAGTTATCAGAGGATGGCTAGTATACTATGGGAAATATTCTCCATCAGCTCTATACAAATTCTGCAGACATTTCAATAAGACACTAGTGGCTTGGGGAATGCGTAAATACAAGGAACTTGCAGGTCATAAAACAAGAACGACTATCTTTATAGGAAAGATAGTAAAAGAAAACCCAGAGTTATTTGTACACTGGAATAAAGGAATGATAGGAGCGTTTGCTTAATTGGGAGCGGTATGAATTGAGAGGTTCCTGTACCGTTCTAAGAGAGGCTTGTGGGGAAGTTCCACAGGTCGACTCACCATATTGACCATTCTCGCACCAAAGCTAGGCATCCTCAAACCAATGGAATCTGCGAAAGGTTTCACCAGACCATCCAGAATGAATTTTATGCCCTAGCTTTTAGGAAGAAAGTGTGTAAAAATGTTGAAGAATTACAAGAGGATGTGGATAAATGGATGAATGAGTATAATAACGAGAGAACACATACAGGAAAGTATTGTTTTGGCAAGACGCCTTTACAAACATTCTTAGATGCTAAACATCTTGCGCAAGAAAAGATGTTAGACAAGTTACAACTGACAGAAATAGTACCTGCCAGGTAACCCATGTTTGTCAGGTCAAGTACTGTCTAGGACACCTTAAGCGATTTAAAATTAGATTGTGCAACAAATTTTCTGTAAAATCTGAGATCTTTTTCTTCTAACTTATTTTTTTAAGGTGTTTTGCCCCTTTTTAGATTGTTCGCATCAATTTTAATGAGCCCCCCTTCATGGAGTGAGGGGGCACAATTAAAATTGACACTCACAATCTTAAGAGGCAAAAATATTGTTTATCTTTTTTGTTCTCACTCTCTTATCTTCAAGTATACTTTATCACTCATCCAATCCTCATGAATCTCCTGAAGCACTGCTGTAACCAATCTTTCGCATGATTCTTCATTTGGAAACACTCTTACTACTCTTGTGCGTCTCTTAATCTCCTGATTCAGTCTTTCCATCATATTAGAAGTTCTAATTTTTACGTGATGATGGAAAGAAAATTGAAAAAATGTCAGCCCCTCCTCTACATTGTTTTCAAGCCACTCTACAAACTTAAGAGCCGTTTTTTCATACTTTTCTACTGCCATCCTTGTGCACTCTAAAGCTAAATTTAAATTCGGGCAATTAAAAATGTCTCGCATCACTTGCCCTATTTCTTCTTTCATTTCTTTTTTAGGTGCATATCCTTGAGCATTTTGAGCCATATGAAATGTACATCTTTGCCAAGGCACACCAGGGAACACCTCTTTCCTAGCTGATCCTAGGCCACTATGGTCATCTGAAATAATAAGTTCGAGCCCATGCATGCCCCGTTTTGAAGATTTTCAAAAAAGGTTTTCCAATGAATTTCTGCTTCAGAAAGGTTTACTGAAATACCTAAAATCTCTCTCATTCCTTTTTCATTAACGCCTATGGCTGAAAATACGGCTAAATCCCTTACGTAGCCGCCATGTCTAACCTTTTCGTATCTAGCATCTATATAAAGGTACTTTATTCTTTCTAGAGGCCTTTCACGAAAGGCTTTTAACTCTTCATCCAAAAGGCTTGTTAATCTAGAAACTTGAGTAGCACTAATATCAAAGCCACAGAGCTCTTCGGTGATTTGCTTAATACGTCTTGTAGAAACGCCTTGTACATACATTTCGGCTATAGCAAGCTTTAAAGTTCTTTCTGAACGGCATCCCTTTTCTATACATGAGGGATAAAACTTTAAATCCCGCACTTGCGGTATTTTCAGTTTCAATAACCCGGAGCGAGTATTTAAGGTTTTATCTTTAAATCCATTAGAATAGCCTTTCCGTTCTTCTGTGCGTTCATAGGATTCTGCCCCTATACATTTTTTTCGCTCAATTTTCATTAATTCATTCAGTAACTTTTCTCTAACAGGTGCAAAATTGTCAGTGGGTGTAATTAAAAGTGTTGGCAAGATAAGGAAGGATTAATACATACTGAAAGTGTAGTAAAAGGAGGTTGCATATGCTTAACGAAGAAGAAGTTAATAAAGTATTTAATCGCTTAAAGGAGCATCCCAGTCTATTAGAATCCATCAGAGATTTATTAGATATTACCGAAGGAGTTAAAGGGATTGAAGTGGCGGATGATGCTGAATTTGCTCTTATTCCCGAAGTTAGAGGCTTAGGGAAAAAATGCCTTGAGGATTGGGCAAAGCATCAAGTAAATGAACAAGAAGCCAAGGCTCGGGAAATGAAATTAAGACAGCATTCCAAAAAAAACTAAATTGGCATACAACATTTGGGATAGTAGGGATGGAAGAGAGGTGCTTCCTACAAGCAGGACAATTGATTAGACCCTTTTCTTTTTCTTCCAAGGTTAGATGTAGAGGGTATTTTTTACCATTAGAACGAGCAATAACCGACTTTGGAGCAGATATTGCGTTTGGAAAAGTAGGAGAAAAGATGAAGGATCATTATGGAATTGAAGCTCCTTCTTCTATGGTTAGATTGATTACCCAAAAGCATGCAAGCAAAATAGCTAAGCTAAAAAAAGAAGCAGTAAGCCAAGAAGCAATTATTATCAGTGAAACAGATGGAAGTATGGTACCCATTGTGGAGATAGATGAGGCCGACAAATAAGCAAAAAAAGATGCAAGAAAAGCAAGGAAAGTATGTGTGTGCCACGAGCACATCGTAGATGTGCGTAACTATATGAAAGATGAGGGAAAATGACTCCTCGAAGTCGCTTTGCAGGAAGAGATTTCAAACCACCTTAAGCTGCTTTGGTCAAAAGCCAAGGTAGTGAGCGTTAAGGAAAAGGTATGATAAACATATCAGGTGAGGGCTAAGGAGACGAACGAAAGTGAACTATTGGCTCAAGTGTCGAAAGCTTGCTCAATGACGTCAAAACTGGGGGCTGCATACTCTTCCAAGATAAATTTAGGGGAAACCTGTTTACTGCCTAAATGGCGTCCGGCATAGAGATAGCGTGAACTTAGTCTAGGCTTTTGTATGGAACGTGGGAACCTCATAGATGATGTTAAGAGAAAACCATATAAGTGAAGAACACAAAGTGGGAAATATCGAAGCATGTATGAGGGACAGATCAACTCGTAGTAGTGAAGAAGCCTTTGTAATGAAGGGGGAGCGAAGGGGTTGAATTGTTCAATCCACCTCAATAAGTCAAGTAGAAATACGAGGAACTTATGAGGGTGGGGAAAAAAGGCTGGAAAGCTTGAAGAACAATAGGAGCCGTATGAAGCGAGAGTTTCACGTACGTGTCTGTGGGAGCCTAAGGGGGAAGTCCCCTTGGGCGACCCGATTACCTTCTTGACTGTCAAGAAAGGTTGTTTTCCCAGCCTAGCAATCTGCAGAAAAAGAGAGAAATTTCTTGTCATTATAAATGTGTAGATTAGCTTAAGCTTGCTTAGTTGTAGGAAGGAAAGCGGATGACTTGTTTAAAGATAAGATGGCTAAAAATTTTTTATTTCATTTTAGCTCACCCCCATTTAAAAAGCACATATGGCCATTCTACAATCAGGGTTAACGCATTTAATTTTACTTGATAAGTAAAAATATTTTCCTCACAACTTTTCCTTTAATACAGGAGAAGCCATGTCAGAGGATAACACCGTCATTATGGGATTTTTAAAAATTGTCCCGGACCCAAGAATAGAACGATGCAAAAAATACAGCTTAGAATCCATTTTATTTATAGCTCTAACAGGGATGCTCTGTGGGGCAGATAGCTTTATAGAAATTGTAGATGTAGCGGACGCTAATTTAGAATGGTTAAAAAAATATGTAGATCTACCTTATGGAATCCCCGCTCATGATACAGTTTGTAGAGTTTTTTCATTAATAGATAAAAATAAATTTTGCGAATGTTTTTCTGCATGGAGTCAATCACTGCAAAAACATTCATCTAGCGACATTATTGCAATAGATGGAAAAAGTCTTTGTGGAGCATATGGAGAAAGTTTAAAGGGCATGGCCCATATGCTACATGCATGGAGTATAGAAAATGGTCTTTGCATTGCTCAGCAAGCCGTAAGGGATAAATCGAATGAGATAACAGCTTTAAAGCCGTTGTTAGAAATGTTGGATTTAAAAGGATGCATAGTTACTACGGATGCCATTCATTCTCATAAAAAAACAGCGACTTTAATTTCAGAAAGAGGTGGAGACTATGCTTTACCAATAAAAGATAATGAAAAGGATTTTAAAGAAGAAATTGAAATCTTATTTACAGATGCCTTTAAAAATGAGTTTAAAGGTTGTGATGCTGACCATTTTAAAACATTAGAAAAAGAACATGGTCGTATAGAAGAGCGCAATTATTGGGTTTTAGATGCAGCAGATTTACCTAAATCAAAAGAATGGTCTAACTTAAAATCTGTGGGTCTATGTCAGAGGGAGAGAACTCTAAAAGGAAAAGTGACGATAGAACAAGTATATTATGCAATGAGTTTTGAAGTTGATGCAAAGAGGTTTGCCAGAGTGGCTAGAGATCATTGGCAAGTAGAGAATAATTTGCACTGGATTTTGGATGTAGTCTTTGAAGAAGACAAGCAAAAATATAAAGACAAAACAATGGCACAAAATTTAAGTTGTTTGCGAAAAATGGCTTTAAATCTTTTAAAAAAGGATCCTCGCAAAGCATCTTTGCAAGCAAAGCGCTTGAGAGCTGCATGTAATATTACTTACAGAGAAGAACTTTTAAAAAATTTATTTATAATGCGTTAACCCTGATTCTACAATTGAAAACGCTGCCTTATTTCTTCTGCAATATCTTTCAAAGGATTTGCCGTTAATTCAAAGTCTTGCAGCTTAGACAATTGCCCGATTTCTGCAGGCAGAGTGGTGAGCTGGTTTTGATTTAAGTCAAGCCATGCCAGCTGAGACAGCTGCTCGATTTTCGCAGGCAGAGCGGTGAGTTGGTTTTGATTTAAGTAAAGCGCTCGTAGTTGAGACAATTGCCCTATTTCTACAGGCAGGCTAGTGAGCTGGTTTTGATCTAATTGAAGGTTTTTTAGCTGAGACAGCTGCCCGATTTCCATAAGCAAAGCGGTGAGCTGGTTTTGATTTAAGTCAAGCTCTTGCAGCTGAGACAATTGCCCTATTTCTACAGGCAGGCTGGTGAGCTGATTTTGATTTAAGTAAAGCCTTTGTAGCTGAGACAATTGCCCTATTTCTACAGGTAGGCTGGTGAGCTGATTTTGATTTAAGTAAAGCCTTTGTAGCTGAGACAGCTGCCTGATTTCTGCAGGCAGACTGGTGAGCTGGTTTTGATTTAAGAAAAGCTCTTGTAGCTCACGCAGCTGCCCGATTTCTGTAGGCCAAGCGGTGAGCTGGTTTTGATTTAAATAAAGCTCTTGTAGCTGAGACAGCTGCCCGATTTCTGCAGGCAGACTGGTGAGCTGGTTTTGGCTTAAAAAAAGCTCTTGCAGCTGAGATAACTGGCCTATTTCTGGGGGTAAAAGTCAAGCCTACTCTATATAAATCTAAAATCATGATGTTTTTACAATTTTCTTCAATCCAATCTCTAAAAAGCTCCCCTTTTTTCCCTAGAGGCAAGTGCTTAATTTCTTCTCGGCTCAAGTATTCTTCCCCACCAGGAAGCTTTTTCCAAAGTAAAAGGCGATTAACATTTAAGAGATAAGAAGAGTAATTAGCCAGAGTTAAGCCTCTTTTTTCTTCTGTTTTCCATTTAAATTCTAAAGGAGAAATAGATTTAGCTAAGGTAAAAACTTGTTTAAAAACTTGATAAACTTTTTCAGTAGAGGTAAGTCCAGGATTGAGTTGATAAACTTTAGCTAACACAAGAGCTCGCTGGGTAGTGGCATTCACCATGGGAAAATGAAGCTGGGCTATTTTTTTATAAAGAGAAGGCAGCACTTCAGAAGCCAGCAGATGATGCCATCTTTTACACACGCTAAATAAGGAAGGAACTGCGCAAGCCTCTAAGATAGGGAGCAGCAATTCATTGGGCAAGCTTTCAATAGAGACTGAAGAGATAGGATGCATTTTATCTCCTTGAGTAGTAATGACCTTTTATCATTTTTACTTCTTAAAGACAGAATAAAAAAATTAAAAAAGCAAGTCAAACGAATTCGGATCCTCATCAATAAAAGATAGCTCCTTGATGATCTACCACTGGCGCTTTTTTTCCGGATAGATTTAAGGAAAGGGGGGCCTTCCAAGCATTTAGGAGTAGCCACAGGTTTTGAGGATTAAGTGACGCGGCAATTTTGGTTTGGTTAATTCGCCTTAAATTAATATTCTAGGAGCTCTTTTTTTAATGCTATATTTTCTTTACAATTCAATCATTATAAAGCTCTTAATTTCTTGCAAAGTTTACTATGAAACCAAGAGCCTATCCCGATAATCTGCCTATCCAAAACATTATAAGACTAAAATTTAACAACCCTTTCCAATACTTCACTTGTCTTTCCCATCGCACAACGATTCTTCTAAACTTTCGTTGTAGCCAAGATATGGCTCTTTCAACTTGCCACCTCCATTTCTTGAGCTGGCAGGCAATCACCTCAGCTTTCTTGATAGCCCCTATTCTTCGTCTAGGTATAAATGGATATATTTTCCTTTTTAGCAGCTTCTCCCTAAGTTTCTCTGAGTCGTATCCTTTATCAGCTTCTAAAATAGGTATGACTTGGCTGAATTCATAAAGCCTTTGCAGCTTATCCATATGCGGATCAATCAACTTTTCCACCTGTTTCCTTTCATCTCCTTTAGCGCTGGTTACTTCAAAGCTTAATGGACTGCCATTGCCGTCTACTAGAAGATGGGTAGTCATGCCTTTACCCTTGTAACCATAGTCTATTAACTCACCGCCTCCCTTCCCCCCCTGAAAAAAAAAACCATCGATGGCTAGTCTTTCCCAATTAATCATTCCCGCTACATCTGCGCATTCCTTTAATGCCGCTAGCAAGCTATCTAAAGTTCCATCTTCTTGCCATTTACCTAGCCACCGATGAGTAGCAGATCTTGATCCCCAATTCGGTCCTTTAGGCAGATCACACCAACGTGAGCCGGTAATCAAAATCCAAAATAAGCTATTACAAATCTTTCTCCAGGGAGTATGCGGCTTTCCCTTTAAATTTTTTGGAGGATTCTGCGGCCAAAGCGGTTGTAAGATTCTCCATTGAGTATCTGTAAGTCCTTCAAATCTTCCTGGCATACATCTTCTCCTTCTTAAAAAAGAAGAGTATACACTAGGATTTAAATTTCTCAATATTATCGGGATAGGTTCAAACAAGCTAAATAGCCAACAAGGCCGCCTTTCTAAATTCCGCCTTAGTGGCGAACTCAATCAAAATCATCCTCTTATTTAAGCTATCTTAAGTTGATTGGATGGGAGCAGCTAGAGGAAGAATTTAATAAGTTGTTTGTAGAAAAATAGGCTAACCAGCTAGGCCTGCAAGGTTAGTTGTAGGGCTCCTTACCTTGTAATACTTGTAGGAGATTTCTGATAAAAATGTAGCGTGTCGATGGGTAGAAAATGCTTACTGGCAATATTTTTGTGGGTATGATTTTGGCACCATGCGCACCCATCCTATTTCTTTAATTAACACGAGTTATCGAATAAGGAAATAATTGAAAAAAGACCTTTACCTGGTTTAAAAATGTTTTTCACCAAAAAAACTTAAAGATAGAAGGTCAAAATGATCGAAAAAGATAGCCACTTGTTAATCTCCATTAACATGGCATGTTCTTAAGGAAATCCTATTGTTGCCTCTCTTCTCACTTATGATATGCTTGCATTTCTTAAAGTAAGGCTTTCCTAAAATTACTTCGCTATACAATACAAGCCACTCCTTAAAGCCTTTCAAAGAGTCTATCAAGGACTACAAAATTTACTCAGAAATTCTAGGCCTGCCTGAGACGAGTTAGAAAATAAAATGTAATAAAATGGCTTGCTGTCAGAAGTAGAGCCATAACACTTCAGACTATGGGTTTAGCAAGAGGCCCTTTCTATAGGGGAGAAATTTTACGAAAGAGGGTAGCGGGCTCTTATAAAGCCTAATAAAGCTCTTATTTCAAGATTTGCGGCCTGATACAACGACTTTCAAGTTATCTAGCAATTCACAAATAAGGGATTGATGGACTTTAGAAATCGAGACGCTTTTTTGATCAAGGATTGCTGTAAGCTTCTTGAGTTGTTGAATAGTATTTTCTCCCCAATTTGGCCCCCTTTTATCTTTGTCTTCTAAAGGGAAAAGCTCTCGAATTTTAATTAAGAGTTCAGCTTTTGTTTCCCCTTGATAAGACTCTACAAAATTTTGCTTTTTTTCTAAAGGGGCTTCTCGGCTTGCCAAAGTATAAACGGCCTGACGAGGCATCGCTTCAATTTGAGGACGCAATTTTTTGGGGAGCTGCTCATAAAATTCATAATACTGTAAGAAATTATAAGGGGTTTGACGGTTGCCATAGGCTGCTAATAGCCAAGCTGTAAAAGCACCATCCCTATAACGCGTGAGAATGGATTGAGCTTTTTTTATGCGTTCTCCATGCAAAATTGCAGCTTGGTTGTTGATTGCTTTGACTTCAGAAGTAATAGAGGTTAGAGAGGTAAAGTCTTGCTCCAAGTCTTCCTTGCCTACGGCATATTGACGCAATAGATTAAGAAGAAATTCTTTTTCTTTATCATTTAATTCACTGAGGCTAAAAATCCCCGAAAAGCTGGTAAGATTTCCACTGGCTGATTGCTTAGCTAAGGCAGACATTTTAGAAGTTTGACTATTTTTCTTGAGACGCTCTGATATCAAGCTGTTAACATGGCTCATGGTTTTTTGTATCCTTAAGGATTTGAAGGTAAAGAGTGGTAAAAATTTTATTAGTTAAGGCGTTAATTTTTAGTCTAAAAGTGGGTCTTTTTTCTTAGCGATCATCTTTTATGGGCGGGTCAATGTAAAGCGGCTTGACATTATAAGCGTTTGAGAAGTTCTTTAGTTAAGGCAATATAGTCTTCAGCTGCCCTGCTATTAGGTACAGTATCAAAGATGGGCTTACCAAATATGGAAGCTTCTGATACACAGATGTCTCTACGTATTTTAGTTTTTAAAAGTTTTTTTGGAAAAGTTTTATCGATGACTTCTAAAAAAGCCTCATTGCTTTTTCCACGAGGGTTCCAAAAAGATAAAATCACTCCTAATAAATTTAAAGGGTGGCGTTGCCCAATGCTTTCCATAAACTGCGAGAGTCTTTCCAATCCTTTAACGCTGTAGAATTCTGGGGTTGCACATACTAGCGCATGCTGAGCGGCAATCAAAGCCGATTCAGTTAACCAACAAAGAGAAGGAGGGGTATCAATAATAGTAAAATCGTAGGGAGCATCTTTAATACAGTCACTTAATCTCTCATGAGAGTAGCGGTCAGAAGCCAGCTGACCAGTCACTTCCACTCGCTCGAGCCATGTATCTGCAGGAATAAGATCAAGGTTGCCAACACTAGTCTTCTTGATAACTTCTTTTAGAGTTTTATTACCTTGCAAAACTGTAGCCATGCTATCATTTTCATCAGGGTCAAATCCTAAGCCTGTTGTTAGGTTGGCTTGTGCATCAAAATCTATTAAGAGCACCTTCTTTTTATGAAACTTAGCTAAGGCAGCCCCTAAATGCAAAGCACTAGATGTTTTAGCTGTTCCTCCCTTAAAGCTGCTAATAGCTATACAATGCATGATGAGGAAATCTCCTTTTTAAAAGGTGTTTCCAAGCTTCGGCTCTTTCTTTCTTGCTCTATCTGTAGGATTAATTCATCCAGTTTAATTTGGCCATGTACTACATTGTCACGAGTGCGCAGATTAATGGTCTTATTCTCCTGTTCTTGATCACCTACAGTCACAATGTAGTTAATCTGGGCAAGCTGAGCATTACGGATTTTTTTGCTGACAGATTCGCTGGCATCATCTACATCTGCATGAAAGCCCTTTTTTTTCAGTGTAGCGCATATTTCATCAGCATAAGGAGCATGTCTATCAGCTACTGTCAAAATACGCAATTGAAGGGGGCTAATCCATAAAGGAAATTTTCCTGAAAAATGCTCAATTAAAATACCAAAAAATCGCTCCACAGAGCCAAAGATGGCCCGATGCAGCATGACAGGCCGTTGCCTGCTTCCGTCAGCTGCAGTATATTCTAATTGGAATCTTTCGGGAAGAGCCATGTCCAATTGTATAGTTCCACATTGCCAAGTACGATTGATGGCATCGCGAATATGAAAGTCAATTTTAGGCCCATAAAAAGCCCCATCGCCTGGATTAATTTTATAAGAATATCCTGACTCGTCTAAAGCTTCTTTCAAGCCTTTGGTAGCCATTTCCCATTCTTCATCGCTACCGATTGTATTCTTTTCCGGACGGGTGGAAAGTTCCAAATGATAATGCAATCCAAACGTAGTATAAAGGCTGTCGGCCATATGAAGAATAGAAAGGATTTCCTGTTTAATATCACTAGGCTTCATGAAAATATGAGCATCATCCTGATGGAAGCTACGGCAGCGAAATAACCCTGATAAGGCGCCTGAGGGTTCATAACGATGTACATTACCTATTTCAGCCACACGTAGAGGAAGTTCTCGATAGCTATGTACTTGAGATTTATAAAAAAGCATACAGCCAGGACAATTCATGGGTTTGATGGCATAATCATGGTCCTCAATAGAAGAGGAAAACATGTTTTGCTTGTAGTTAGTCCAGTGGCCTGAAAGCTCCCACAGTTCACGGGCCATCAACGTAGGAGTTTTAATTTCAATGTAGTTGCCCTCTTCTAAATATTCTCGAATGAATTTTAATAAGGTGTTCCAGATGATCATCCCTTTATGATGAATAAAAGGCATACCAGGAGCCTCCTCCTTAAGAGAGAATAGATCCAGATGAGGTCCTAAGACTTTATGATCTCGTTTTTTAGCTTCTTCGATTTGCTGCAAATATTCTTTAAGCATTTTACGATCAGGAAAAGAGATGCCGTAAATACGAGTGAGCATTTCTTTTTGAGGATCGCCTTTCCAATAAGCTCCCGAAGTTTTCATTAACTTTATGGCTTTAACCTTTCCTAAATTAAAAAGATGGGGCCCGCGGCAAAGATCAAAAAATTCACCTTGATGGTAGCCTGTAAGCTCCGAATCAAAGCTGTTGATTAATTCAGTTTTGTATTTATTATTTGCAAAAGCTTGTAGTGCTTGTTCTTTGGAAGAAAAAATTTCTCGTTGCGTGATATAGTTTTCGCCAATGATAGCCTGCATTTCTTTTTCAATTTTTTCAAAATCGTTTTCTGAAATATTTAGGTTGGCAAAATCATAATAGAAACCATTCTCGATCGGTGGTCCGATCGTGGGCTTAGCTTCTGGATAGAGACGAAGGACCGCTTGGGCTAGTATATGAGCAGATGTATGCCAGAAAATCTCTTTGCCTTTAGGATCTTCAAAGCTAAAAAATTCGACCTCATCTCCTTCACTTAATTCTTGCGACAGGTCATATTTTTTTCCATTAATACTTACCCCTAGAGCTTGATGAGGGCCCCGAAGATTCATCTTTTCTGCTAAATCTCTAGCTGTACTTTTTTCAGGAATTTCTATAGGTTGCTGGTTATTCAATTTGACGAACATAGTAATTAGCTTATCCTTAAGATGATAATTAATAATAACCTTCCTTAAAACATTTGGCAAGGAAAGAAATTGTCGAAGTTAACAGACAATAGGGAGGCCATGCAAGTAAAAAAGAGGAAATGAGGAGTCCATAAGCCTCGATGGATGGTTTAAGCAAATAAAAGCTTTTAGTTAATATGTTTGTTGTAATTTATTTAATTTAATTATTTTAATGTTAATTAATGGTTTTTTTTACTTAAATCTACTCTTTATATAATATGCTTGTTAATGTTATGGTTTCGCCATCTACCATTTATCTTGAAAATTTAGGATGAGTATGCTTAAATTTTTTAAGCTCTTATTGTAGAGTCTGCTCTTTTAAGACTTCTTATCTTCAATATTCTACATATGAAATATTCTTCCTTAGAACGCATACTTTCATGGTATCACGATGAAAAAATTGCTTATAAAGAGCTTAATGCTTATAGCTGGGGATGGGGCAAACATTGTGGCATTTTGCAGTGGCATTTTGGCGACTCTAGCAGCTTTATCTTTAATTCCGTACAGGGCAGATGATAAAAATTTAAGAAAAGTGGGACTACGCCTGATTTACAGGGATTAAAGATATAGTAATAGGGATTAATCAAAAAGCTATAAACTCATTATCAAATCCTTTTTTCTCTTCATATGCTGGCAATAAGCCAAGGAACTGATTTTTCAAAGGATTTAAGGAAAAGGGAATAGGCATCCATCCAGATAAAACTACCTAAAAGGGAGGATGCACAGGGTTTTTTAGAAAACATGGGCAAGGATTTTTTAATTGAGATGAAAAGAGATCGAAAGGCTTTAGCGCGAAGTTAGAATGGCTTAGGAGGAGAATGTAGATCTAAAAAAAGTCTTTGAAGTCGCACTGCTAGCATAAATGAGGCAAAAAATCTTGTAAAAAAGGATGTCGGTTGACAGAGTTTGGCTAAGAAAGAAAAGGGAATGCAACCAAGAGACCGTGATATAGGGAGAGACAATCAAATATCTATAAAAAGAGATCCTAAATATCTTAAGAAAAAATAGTTTTTCTCTCCTCCATTCTTAATCTTTTAATCGGGGTGGTAACTTGCCTACTGTTTTTTACGTTGTTTTAAACAAATTAACGGAGAATAAGCTTTAAGAGGCTTTTGCTTATTGAATGCTTTTTTGTAACTTATTGTCTCCTTATAGATGATAAAAAAAATTAGACATAAGGTTGTAGAATTGGAATTTGAGAAAATTTTATCTTTTTTATACAGTTCACCCTATCCAATAAACGATAGAAATTTTTTTGCTAGAATTTTTACTTTTATTTCTCAGCGCCGCAAACGCTTTCTAGCTAAGGATGCTGATAATTTGAAACGTGTTTGCAGCGAGGAATACGATGAACTTTCCAAGAGATTAGATCTATCAAAATTTCAAGAAAGTTGCGCAGTGCGTAATGTATTAAAAACTAGGAGGTTAGCTAATCTACTAATCAATGATAAAGGAGAGTTAAATTTTGCTTTACTCACTAAAGTTATCCATCTTATTTCCCAGCACCTCTACTTTCTAGGCCCTGAGCGTCAACATGACTCAGTACGTCAGGAGCATCTCTTAAAAGCTTTGAAAGTATTAAATGAGGATAAAGATGTTCAAAGACAGCTGCACATCATTCAAAAGCCTTACTCCAATAAAATTGCTGAACAGCTAATTATTGCTACCTTGCAGCTACCTGAAAAAACTACTCTTACTAATGCTCATGCACGTCGGGCAGCGCTTTCGGCTTTTCTTTGTTATCTTAGGCAAAATATAGGTTCTTGTTTTGCTACTGCTCCCTGCCTTATCATTCATGATGAGCAGCCTCTTAGATTTTTATTAGATATTGATGAGTTGCTAACTACAGGGCGATTAAAAAGGACTTGGGGTGGAGCGGAATATTCTGTGCCTTTAAGCCCTTCCTGGGGCTCAGGAGATCTTAAGAAAGTCATCTCGACTTCCCTAGCAAATTTATCTCTATCTCCAGGCTTAATAGCTGCCTGCGAGGTAGTAGGGTTAGTCGATGCAGAAGCAAAGCTAGATGCAAAATCTCTCAAGTTAAAAGCGTTAGTCCAAGAGATTATAAAAGTTCAAGATGAAAATTTTATCTTTTATATTTCTGCTGAACAGCTGCTTAAAGTAATTTTGCTAAAATATTTTAATATAAGCGCAAAGGATTTAGAGGATTACCAACAAAAAACCTCAGGGTTGATGCAAAGTAGCTTGATGTTTCAAGTTCCTCAAGCAGGCTCTAGTAAAGGCCAAGCCTGCGCTAATTTCTTACTTCACTACGACAAAGCTAAAGAAGCTTTTAAGGCCCTTGCCGATAATGCTCTTTTAAAAGCTTGGGAGTTTACAGTGGCCAGCTTTGCGGAAGATAAAGCAGGTTTTACTCAGTGGAATCTGTATGCTAGCTTAGGCTTAGAACCGCAAGAAAAAGGAGGAATTGGCCAGTGTTTACATGCTTTCTTACAAAAAAAGCTTGAGGAGACCCAAGCTAAAATGCAAAATTTGGAGGAAGAACATGCCCAAATTTATGCCCAAGTGAAGTATTTAGAAGGACGTATGCAGCATGCTTCTGAAAAAGAAGCTGCCTGGTTAAAAGCCGAATATCAAAGTAAGCGCAATGAGTTTTATACTTTCGAGGATTTAAAAAACAAAACTCATAGGAAAGCCTCAAGGTATGCAAGCTTATTTAATCTAATCATTCAGTATTATACAGAGCTTTTCCCCAAGTATTTTCAGGAAGTATATGATGCTGATATGCATGATTTTACTTCAAGCCCTTATGACGATAGCCCTGCAGGCTTTCGATTGCTTTATAAATTTGGGAGGAACAATCCGGCTTCTTGGATGCGTATTTATGAACCCTCTCAATTCATTGATTCTTTAGCAAGCTTTTTTTCAACCACAGAAAGTGAAATAGCTTCGAGCGCGGAATTGGAGGGGATGAAAGATGAATATGCCGAAATGGTTACCGCTATTATTTCGCATGTGCGAACCCAAGAATTTTTGGAGACCTCCTTTCATCGCATGGCAGCAGCTCATCACTCCCGTATAGTTCCCTCTCCTTTAGAACATTTAGACCAGATTGAAAAGAAGCCCTGGTGCTATACCTCGGGGGGTAGCATGGAAACTTTAGTAGCTACCTACTTTCGACGGGATAGCAAGCCAGTAAAAATTAGCCGCTGGATAGAAAGCCCTGTAGAATTTTTGGTTTTTTTAACAGATATTATGAAACAATCTCCTCCTTCTATTAGCGAAAGGTTTCTTAAAGATAATACCAAGCTTATGCTAATGCACTCTCCTACCCATGCCTTTGGCTTTAGACCAGGCTTGAGTCCTTTTAAAGAAGCTTGGGCAAATGATGCTTTTACTTATACATGGATAAGGGACAATTTGATTGCCCCTATGTCTAATTTCATTGAGCGCATACGCTTAAATAATGAGATGTTAGATTATCTTGTCGACTCTATTTCTCAAGGGCTACCCGCACGTTATAGGCATTCTTTTAGAAAGAAATTTACAGGTTTACCCGCTCCTATGAAAACAGTAGATTTTCGAAATTATTTATTAGAGCAAATCCAACAGGAGCGGGGGCTAGGGGCACAAGAAAGAGCTGCGCTTTCGTCCGATGTAATTGATGGAACTTTATACAGCTTATTGCCATTATTTTCTCTAGAAGAGTTAGAAGAACGCGTAAAAAATGTTTTTAAGGAACTAAAGGATATTATCTTTATCGATGAAAATAAATTTCCACTACAAGCTTGTTTAAGGGCTTTGATTAAAAGTTCCCCGAAGACTAAAGTTGTTACCTCTCAAGCCTTACAAGATATTTGTAAAGCGATTGTATGCCTTTATCTAGATCGTACTTGTTGCTCTATAGATTATCATCGCCGCGTGATCCAAGCTGTTCAAAAGCTAGGTTATGCTATGCCTAGCTCAATTTTTTTTGCAGATACCAATTGGGTAAAAGATTATTTTGCCTTTGTGGTCAATCCTGGCAATGGCTCTTTAGAGTTATGGCGGGTAGATGTTTTAGGGTCAACAGGCTACCCGATGAGCCTTTGGGAGCATTGGTTAAACGGCTCTCAACGCCAGTCTCAATGGGGAGTGTATCCACGTCCTTATGAATATACTTTCTAGCTTTATCAAGCGCTCAGGATGAATCCATTCAAACAAGCTTTAGAACACCCTTAAAAATTAATTAATTTATTAGGTTTTTTTATCTACCTCTGTTTATTGGCAAGGCTAGAAGTGGTTTTTTACCTAGTTTAAAACTATTTTTTCATTTTAAATAGATCCCGCTTATCTAAAACCATTTTTAAAATTAAGGCACAGGTTTTTATACATGCTTGCATAAGAAGTTGTAGAAAAGAGTATTGTTAGGCTAATGTCCAAGTAACCCTATCTTTTTCATCAGCTTTTGCATTTTTCTTGTTAAAGCTGTCTTAGAATACCGTTTAATTAAGCTGCTGATATAGAGTTTAAAAAGTAAATTCATCCCTACAAGCTGACCCTTTCTTTAAGAATGTAACCTTTATTAAGTATCTGCTTGCATAAAGGGCTGCCCAAAAGCACACAACTCTTCCTTTTTAGGTAGAAAATCATCCAAGGTAATAAAAAACTCCACTAGCTATTAAACGATTAAAATTTTCACTGCGGTCATTAACTTATCTTTTTTTTTCATTATTATGAAGTTTAGCTTCTAATGTTATTCTCGGCTTTATTTCCATCCTTTAACATTTAGCTTAGTGTCCTTCTCACTGGCTTTTCAAAGGGCTTTTCTGTAAGGATATAACTTTATTAAACACTATAAACATAATTTAAAATTTCTCATTTATCCGGAATAAGTATTGACTTTTAGCCGATTAATCTTTAAAAGATATGCATCGAAAAGTACGATTGAAAGCAATTTTAGCTTTTTATGATTAATAGCTTTAGTGTCATACTTACAGGCATTAGAAGCTAGTTACTCATAATAAAAAAGCTAATGTTGAACACTTAAACTTGCAATGTAAGTAATAACGGAGAAGTCATGAAACATTATACACTACTTTTCTCGCTCTTAGCGCTCATGGGTATAACATCTATTACCAGCGCACAAGAGATTGAGAATAATAGATTGAGTCAAGAAGGAAGATTGAACGAAAGAGATTTCAATGCCCTTCAAGAATATATTTCAACTAAAAGAAACGTAGATCTTGCCGAGAAAGCCAACAACTTAAAAATAAGTGGCGATGTTAGATCTGAATGGCGTCATGTGAATGAGAAAGGCGTTCTTCCTAACACTAAAGAAGGAAAAAGTGTTTTTTCTCAAGCCCATTATGTAAGTGATGGCGATTATAAAAAACTGCGAGGCGGTAACGCTACAGATCCTTACACGGTTAAAAAAGATGTTACTCCTCGTGGGTTACCTCTATCGCGCAATGATTTTAATGTTGAATTCAACGTCTTCTTTAAATATGAATATGAGCGTGCCTATGCCGTAGCTCATTTGCAATACGATAATGCATGTGGGGTTTCCGACAATGGCTGGTTAGATTTTGGTCAAGATCCTGCCGGATACCATGGTAGCGGCGCAGGAAAAGATTTTAGTTTAAAAAGAGCTTATTGGGGATATAACATCTACGAAGGTGGCGGCACTCGCTTCGATATTGAAGTAGGTCGTCGTAAACTTTACGATGTTTTGGAGTCTGAAGTACAGTTTGGTAGCCGTATGGATGGTATCGCCCTTTACTATAGTGGAAGTACTGAAGCTATAGGAGAATGGTATTGGACAGTAGCTGGTTTTGTGGTGGATGAACGAGTTAATCACTTAGCCTATGCTACAGAAATTGGCTTAATGAATATCAAAGATTACGGACTAGATGTTCAATACTCTTTCATTAACTGGAACAAATATGGCCGCAACCGTTTTTTTGTAAGAAATCCTAATGGCTTTAGATTTAAAACATCTCAGCTTACTCTTACTTATCACTTAAATCCTGATTGGTTCTGGGGCAAGCCTACTCAAATCTTCGGTGCTGTGCTTTATAATGGCGAAGGACGTCATAGATCAGGTGCTTATGAAGGTCGTAGAGACGAACTCAACCCAACCCAATTGTATGTTCACCATCATCAGAACCACCATCATCGCTCGGATAACCGTCAAAAATGGGGTTGGTACCTTGGTTTCTTGATCGGCCAGGTTGAAAAAGAAGGCGATTGGTCTTTTGAAGCTCAATACCAATGTGTACAAGCTTATGCAATGCCTGATAACGATACTAATGGCATTGGTCGCGGAAATATCCTCGAAGAGAGTATTACTTACCAAGGACGTGGTAACACTAACTATAAAGGATGGAAATTCGAAGGCTTATACGCTTTAACTGACAACTTGTCTCTTGATTTTAAACTAGAATTAACAAGAGCAGCTAAAAAGAGTATTGGTGGAAAACATCATTATTCCAATTTTGTAGCCGAAGCTATTTACTCTTTCTAAATTGAGAGAGGCAATCTAGCCTAAATACAAAAGCTAAAATTTGGTGTCTTCGATGCCAAATTTTAGCTTTTTGATTAAATCTTTCCTTTTTCTCTCCTATATCCTTACTCTTCAAAAATTGTTAAAAGCCCATTAAATAGCCCCTAGACTCTCTACCTCAGCAAAAAAACATTCCTAAAATATTTGCTAATCAACGATGGTTTTAGTTTAATTAAGTACTAAATTCCTGTAGATAGGGATTAAAAAAATAAGATTAAAGAAACTTATTCTCTCTTTCCTATCTATGTAGGCCGAAAGATTATTTGTTAGGCTTGTTGAAAGATTTATTTATTTTTTGGGCGTTGTTGCGTAAATGCTAAGAAGTGTATGCGATAAGATTGCTCTTTAACACATAAGAGCTATAAAATTAGTTTGCAACAACAAAAATATAGGCAAGCTATGGAAAAAAAGCTCA